>CAYJHV010000154.1:0-4462 GCA_964369825.1 uncultured Desulfovibrionaceae bacterium
TAGATCGTGCTCCCGGTCTTATTCATCTTATCCATAAAATTCGAGGACGTGAATCGCTTACCTTAGAAGTGGACTATTCTGAGACGCAATATGTGATTAATTATAAAGATAGTAGCAGAGAAGCTTACAATGCTGCATCAGGAGAAGTACATCCGTATTTTGAGAGCTTTGCCAAAGAGCTTCGCATTGCCATTGACAGACAATTACCAAAACTCTCTGCGCCACAACCTCATATTGTTGTAAAGCCTTCAGTCTCCATAGATTTTACTAATACAGCCATTTTAGAAAAAGAAGAAAGGCAAGCTGCACGAGAAAAAGTTGAAAAAGAAAAAGAAGAAAGTGAAGCTACTCAGGCAAGGCTAGAACGTATTGTTGAAAACGATAAAAGTGATGAAGCTGCGGAACTTTTGGGTAAACAAGAAGGCAAGCCCAAAGAAGGCGATACTCCCAAAAATCAGTCAACCTCCACTCAAGAAAGTGAAGAATTAGAGCAAAATAAAGCTATTGAAATTGAAAATGAAAATAATAATGAGACTGTAGACAGGCCTAAAGCAGATGAATCTAAAGCAGAGAAGCCTAAAGTAGACAAGCCTAAAGCAGAGAGGCCTAAAGAAGAAAAAGCACAAGAACCTCAAGACAAACCTGCCGGTGATTCTACTCATGAGCCCGTAAAGACACAGGAAAAATCACCCGAAAAGCAAGACTCGGAAGCCTCATCGGGTGCTGTTTCAACTCAAGATGAGGCTTCAAACAAATAAATATGAAAGTGCCGGATACAGTTCCCAAATATAGACCTCTGCGCAATGACTTGCGCAGAGGTCTATATTTTTGGAACTTGATGAATTCAGCAATATTTTCCTAAATTTTTATTTGACACACACTAAAATAATACCATAGACTTTTTGCGGTTTAGCAAATAACCACAAATTTTGCTTTGCCAAGTTTGGGAAGCACAAGAAACATTGATTAAATAAATTTTATTATTTACTTAAGATGTCCTCAATTTGTGAAAACATAGATTCATTTTAAGTAAACTGACTTAGTTACAAGCATCACACAAAATGATATTTAAGTAGTGCTTCCTAAATTTTTTCTTGGCAAGCGTAAAACAAAGGAGCTTGTATGGACAAAGCTGTTTCCATTGATTCTTTGGCAAAGACCACATTGTCCGGGCGTATGGACTTTGCGCAAGCGGTTAGTGGTATTATTTTGGCATTATTCACCTTAATGCATCTTATTTTTGTAAGCACTGTGCTTATCAGTCCAAAACTCATGGACGGTCTTGGCTTTATTCTTGAAGAATTATACTTGGCACAGGTGGGTGGCCCGCTCATTCTTTTGCTCATGCTGGCACATTTTATTTTGGCAGCTCGTAAAATGCCCTTTCAAGTGGGCTCTTTACCGGTATTTTACCGCCATGCCAAAGCCATGAAACATTGTGATACGTGGTTATGGCTCTTGCAAGTCATTACGGCCATTGCTGTTTTGGTTATGGTTAGTATTCATGTCTATGTAATTCTTGATAGTTTACCGATTACCGCTCAAACTTCCGCTTTACGTGAGCAAAGCGGCTGGACACCTTTTTACTGTATTCTCTTGATATGCGTTGGCATACATCTTGGCATTGGATTATTTCGTGTGGGGGTAAAATACGGTTATATTACCGACGCAAACCGCACCAAATGGGTTAAGCGTACATGGTATCTTATTGGGGCTTACATTGCCCTTGGTGTGCTGACCATGATCCGTTTTCACTTTATCAGTGTCGCATAAACGAAGGAGATTACATGCAAACTTTTCAAACTGACCTCTTATGCATGGGTGCCGGTCTTGCCGGTGAACGTGTTGCCGTGGAAGCGGCCAGCAATGGCTTTGATGTCATTTGTCTTTCAGTTGTACCGCCAAAGCGTTCCCATTCGTCCGCTGCCATGGGAGGAATGCAAGCTGCCCTTGGTAATTCTGCCATGAGCCAAGGTGATTCTCCCGACGTACATTTTGCCGATACAGTCAAAGGTTCCGATTGGGGTTGTGACCAAGAAGTGGCCCGTCTTTTTGCCGATACCGCTCCCATTGCCATGCGAGAAATGGCATGGATGGGGGTACCGTGGAGTCGAGTGGAGCCCGGCGTACATACCTATTACAAAGGCGGAAAGCCCTTTGAAGCAGAAGAGCTGGAATCAAAACGGGGTCTTATTCATTCTCGTGCCTTTGGCGGCACTGCCAAATGGCGTACCTGCTATACCTCCGACGGTACCGGGCATTCTGTGCTCTTTACTTTGGATAATAGGCTGTTGCAATTGGGCGTTGCCGTACATGATCGTATGCAAGCCGAGGCACTCATTCATGACGGTGATACCTGCACCGGCTGCATTTGTCGTTGCTTGCGTACCGGTGAATTGGTTGTGTACCGTGCAAAAGTGACTCTCATTGCCACCGGCGGGTATGGGCGTGTGTATCCTGCCACCACCAATGCCGTTATTTGTGACGGCGGCGGTCAAATTACTGCCCTTGATACCGGCTGTGTGCCCATGGGTAATATGGAAGCGGTGCAATTTCATCCTACCGGCACCGTCCCCACAGATATTTTGGTGACCGAAGGATGCCGTGGTGACGGTGGTACCTTACTTGACGTGAATGAATATCGTTTTATGCCCGACTATGAACGGGAAAAAGCTGAGCTTGCTTCTCGAGATGTGGTTTCACGGCGTATGACTGAGCATATGCGCAAAGGTCTTGGGGTAAAAAGTGCTTATGGCGATCATTTATGGCTTGATATTCGACATCTTGGCGAAAAGCATATTACCACAAATTTACGTGAAGTATATGACATCTCAACGAAATTTTTAGGGGTCAACCCCATTCATGAGCTTATCCCCGTGCGTCCTACGCACCATTATAGTATGGGCGGAGTTCGTACCAATAAAGACGTTGCAGCCTATGGTTTAAAAGGACTTTTCTCTGCCGGTGAAGCGGCTTGTTGGGATATGCACGGTTTTAATCGCCTTGGTGGGAATTCTTTGGCAGAAACCGTGGTGGCAGGACGCATCATTGGTAAAAAAGTTGTGGAATATCTCAAAGGCTACGAAACAAATTTCAGTACAGCCGCCGCAACTTCTGCCCTTAAGCTTGTGCAAGAGCGTATGGACGATATGATTTATAGTCGTAAAGGTAAAGAAAATTGCTATGTCTTACGCGAGCTTATGCATAAAACCATGATGGATAACGTGGGAATTTTCCGCAATGGCAAGGATTTGCAAAAAGCTTGTGACGACTTGCAAGAATTATTGGAACGTGCCGAAAAAATTGGTTTGCAAGGTAGAAACAAAGGATTTACTCCGGAGCTGTCCATGGCATTGCGTATTCGTGGTATGATTAAACTTGGTTTATGTACGGCATATGGTGCACTTATGCGTACCGAAAGCAGAGGAGCCCATGCCCGAGAAGATTATCCTGAGCGCAATGACAAAGTATGGCTTAAGCGTACCCTTTCGATTTTCAATGAAGGCGATACTTTACCTACGCTTTCCTATGAAGAAGCCACACCTTGGTATGAAATTCCGCCCGGCGATCGAGGTTATGGCGGCGGAGTGATTATTGAAGCTGAAATTCCGCAAGATAAAATACGTAAGCCGCAAGCATAAGCAGGGGAGAAAATCATGGGAAGAAAATTACACTTTGAAATCATGCGTTATAATCCTTTGGACCCACAAAGTATACCGCATTTACAGTCATTTTATTTGGAAGAACACCCCAGCATGACTCTTTTTGTGGCACTTATGCTTTTACGTGAAACGCAAGATGCCAGCTTACAATTTGACTTTTGTTGTCGTGCCGGCATTTGTGGTTCTTGCGGCATGGTGATCAATGGCAGACCGGGGCTTGCTTGTTCAACGCAAACCCGTGACTTGCCGGAGCATATTGTATTGCATCCTTTGCCCATATTTAAGCTCATCGGAGATTTATCCGTGGATACGGGTACTTGGTTCCGTAATGTGGGTGCAAAAATCGAAACATGGATTCATAGTCAAAAACCTTTTGACGAAAATGCCGTGGAAGAAACCATGACCAACGATCTTGCCACGCATATTTTTGAGCTGGATCGTTGTATTGAATGTGGTTGTTGTGTGGCGGCTTGCGGTACTGCTCGTATGCGAGAAGATTTCCTTGGAGCTACCAGTATCAATCGCATGGCACGTTTTTATGTGGATCCAAGGGATAATCGCAGCGAAAAAGATTTTTATGAGCTCATCGGCAATGACCAAGGTGTTTTTGGTTGCATGGGACTACTTGCCTGTCATGACGTTTGTCCCAAAAAACTGCCTTTACAAGACCAATTGGGCATTATGCGCCGTATGTTGGTTGTGGAATCGGTGAAGGGCATTGTGCCGGAAAAATTGCGTAAGCTTATGTCTTGCAAAGGGAATTGTCATCCGGTTCATTCCAATTAATAATTTTTTCTGGG
>CAYJHV010000155.1:0-1931 GCA_964369825.1 uncultured Desulfovibrionaceae bacterium
AATAACATATTAATTCACCATAATCACGGAGGAATCGTGAACCAAACAACTCGCAACCTGATGCTCTGGGCAATTATAGCCTTGGCTATGGTTATGCTTTATAATATGTTTCAACAGCCGCAAAGTGCCAGCAATCAAATTTCGTATACGGAATTTTTGCAGCAAGTGGACAAAGGCGATATTGCTGAGGTTACCATACAAGGCAAAACGCTGATCGGTAGAACTTTAAGTGGCGGCAAAGTACAAACCTATGCGCCGGCTGACGGTGACTTGGTCAATCGTTTGATGGAAAAAAAGGTGGCTATCAAAGCTGAACCACCGGATGAGCAACCGTGGTACATGACCGTGTTGATATCGTGGTTCCCCATGCTCTTACTTATTGGGGTCTGGATTTTTTTCATGCGTCAAATGCAAGGTGGCGGCGGTAAAGCCATGAGTTTTGGGCGTTCTCGTGCTCGTTTGCTTACGGAAGAGCAAGGACGTATTACCTTTGAAGATGTGGCAGGTATTGACGAAGCAAAAGAAGAGCTTTCCGAAGTTGTTGAATTATTGTCTAATCCCAAGAAATTTACTCGTCTTGGCGGACGTATTCCCAAGGGCGTTTTGCTTGTGGGACCTCCCGGAACCGGAAAAACTTTACTGGCTCGTGCCGTGGCGGGAGAAGCCGGAGTGCCCTTTTTTTCCATTTCAGGCTCTGATTTTGTGGAAATGTTTGTGGGTGTGGGTGCTTCGCGTGTGCGTGACCTTTTTACCCAAGGTAAGAAAAATGCTCCCTGTCTGATTTTCATCGACGAAATTGATGCCGTGGGGCGTCAACGTGGTGCCGGACTTGGGGGAGGTCATGATGAACGTGAACAAACTCTCAATCAGCTTTTGGTGGAAATGGATGGTTTTGAATCCAATGAAGGTGTTATTCTTATTGCTGCCACCAACAGACCGGACGTACTTGATCCCGCTCTTTTGCGTCCCGGACGTTTTGACCGTCAAGTGATTGTACCAACTCCCGACCTTAAAGGGCGCAAGCGCATTCTTGACGTACATACAAGACGAACTCCGCTGGCTAAAAATGTTAACTTGGAAACATTGGCAAGAGGTACTCCCGGCTTTTCCGGAGCTGACCTTGAAAACCTTGTGAATGAAGCTGCATTGCAAGCTGCCAAAGACAATGAAGATTTCTTGAGTATGGCGCATTTTGAATGGGCAAAAGACAAAGTGCTCATGGGGCGTGAACGTCGTAGCCTTATTCTTTCCGATGAGGAAAAGAAAATCACTGCGTATCACGAAGCGGGACATGCCTTGGCAGCCCGTCTTTTACCCAAGACCGATCCCGTGCATAAGGTTACTATTATCCCCAGAGGCAGAGCTCTTGGCGTTACCATGCAATTGCCCGAAGAAGACAGACATGGTTATTCACGAGGCTACTTAAAAAACAATCTTGTGGTTTTACTTGGCGGACGTGTGGCCGAAGAAATTGTTTTTGACGATATAACTACCGGCGCCAGCAATGATATTGAACGTGTCACACGTATGGCACGTAAAATGGTTTGCGAATGGGGTATGAGTGATTCTGTAGGACCGCTTGCCATCGGTGAAACGGGCGAAGAAGTTTTTATAGGACGTGAATGGGTACAAAATAAGAACTTCAGCGAAGAAACGGCAAGACTTGTGGATAAGGAAGTTAAGGATATTATAATTGATGCCAGAACTCGTTGCCATGATCTTTTGCAAGAAAACATTAAGTATCTTCATGCCATTGCCGAAGCTTTACTTGAACGTGAAACCATCAGCGGCGATGAAATTGAGCTTATCCTTGAAGAAAAGCCATTGCCGCCCATGGAGTTTAAAGAAAAGAAAGAAGTTAAAGAAGATAAAGAGCAAAACTTTATTTTTGGCGATGCACCTGAAGATGATGAAAATACTGAGCGAAATTC
>CAYJHV010000155.1:2031-4427 GCA_964369825.1 uncultured Desulfovibrionaceae bacterium
GAATCTTCTCGTCCCGGTGCAGTCCCTCTCAATGCAGATGAAGAATTACAAAGGCTTTTACCCATAATCTCTCCCTTACTTGCACAAAATGCTCAGGCTGGAATACAAAATAAATCAACTGTTATTTCAGTGGATACCTATCATGCAAAAACAGCCGCCACTGTGCTGGAAATGGGCGTTGATTGCATAAACGATATTTCTGCTTGTGCATTTGAGCCTGAATTACTGGAAGTTATAGCACAATATAAGCCGGGCTACGTGCTCATGCACAGCACGCAGCGGCCGCAAATTATGCAGAAACACATATCAACCGGAAATATTTTGAATACAGTTCAGAAATTTTTTGAGCAAGAACTCACAAGACTTACCGCTGCCGGCTTACCGGAAGAAAATATTCTGCTTGATGTAGGCATTGGTTTTGGCAAAAGTTTAGAACAAAATATGGAATTGGTTCGCCACATGCACACTTTTGAACATTTTGGCAGACCCATTTTAGCTGCTATTTCCATGAAATCATGGTTACACAAATATTTAGATTTAGATGTTACTGCTACTTTAGCACGCAAGGAGGCAACGTCACTTGCCACTGCTTTTCTCGCTATGCGTGGCATACTTTTTCATAGAGTACATCATGTGTCTGATTGCGCTCGAGCTTTGCAACTTGCTTGCGGCATAAACAGCAGTTAAATATATTGCGGATTTTTTATGTTTGAACTTTTGCACTCCTTCAATATACCAAGAGATATAGATTGGCGAGATATATTGGATATTTCCATTATAACCTTGATTATCTATCGTGGCATTATAATGATTAAAGGTACTCGTGCCCTCGCCACCTTGCTTGGTCTTGGTCTTTTGATTATTCTTTATTTTGTTTCCATAAAACTGGAATTGTATTCGGTGCAATGGTTTTTGGAGTACATTGTCGGTTCTTTATTTATTGTCATGATTATCCTTTTTCAAAAAGACATACGTCAAGCCTTGGGAGAAATGGGAGCTCGTTATTTTTGGGGTAAATCTACTTTGAATAACAGTGTCATAGAAGAACTCGTCTTAGCTTGCACCGAAATGGCTCGCCTTAAAATTGGGGCGCTGATTATTATCCAGCGTTCCTTACCACTGGAAGATATGGTGCGCCAAGAAGGAACTGCCCTTGATGCTCAAATTTCAAAAAAACTGTTACTCTCCATTTTTTTACATACTTCCCCTCTGCATGACGGAGCAGTTATTATAATTAACGGCAGATTGTCGGCAGCATCTTGTATTTTACCCTTGGCAGTGGTTAAGGATAAAAATTTTGGAACTCGTCACCGTGCAGCTCTTGGTATCACGGAAGAAACCGATGCTCTTGCCATTGTTATTTCGGAAGAACGTGGGGAGATATCTGTGGCCTTAAAAGGTCATATAACGTCCAAATTATCATCGGATACATTGAGAGAGTTTATCAGCGATGCGCTTTAGTTTTCCTACTTTTTCCAGCATTAAGGAGATAAATATTCCTGTATTGATTCTCTCCGTAATTATAGCCGTCGGAGCTTGGTATATTATAACCATCAGCGAACGTACCGATGTATACATGCGTGTTTTGCTTGACTACCAAAATGCACCCGAAGATTTGGTGGTTACCGACGGTCTCATTCCACATATTGACGTGCAAATTCGAGGACCTAAAAATCTACTTACTAGCGAAAACTCAAGAAATCCTTCCATTGTTAT
This sequence comes from uncultured Desulfovibrionaceae bacterium, assembly GCA_964369825.1. Taxonomy (GTDB): domain Bacteria; phylum Desulfobacterota; class Desulfovibrionia; order Desulfovibrionales; family Desulfovibrionaceae; genus CAYJAD01. The sequence continues at coordinate 3,748 of CAYJHV010000155.1, forward strand.
TGATTTGGCAAGTTTACAAAGCGGAAAAAATGTTCGTCCCTTTTCCAAGGAAACTTGGGGCAATCAATACAGAGCTTTTGAGGTTTTGGAAATAGAACCGACGCACTTGGTCATCAAAACTGAACCGGTTCTTGAACGCTCGGTCACCATTGTACCACGCCTTGACGTAAAACTGGATGATGCCACATTTAAAGTTGTTGACATCAACTTGTCACCAAGTACCGCTCTTGTCAAAGGACCTCAAAGCACTGTTCAGGGTATGAAATCTCTTGACCTTGATTTGCGTATTGACCCCAAGGAAAAAGCAGGAACCTACACCAAACCTTTTCCGCTGGTGGTGGCAGAAAGATTTACCGGTGTTACGCCCAACTCCATTGATGTTACCTATACTGTAGCCAGTAAACGTGCCCGTATTAAACTCAATAAAACAGTAGGGATAAATGGACCGATCAATAATTTTACCGTGGATCCGCACAATATACAATTTGAAGCCGAAATACCCGAAGGTCTTGTTAAGGACTTAAAATATCAGGATGAAGCAGTAGCTCGTGTTACACCGCCTTTGCATTTGGAAATAGGGCAAAGTGCACCTGTTACCCTACATTATACTTTGCCTGAGGGAATGACGCTTGTGGACGATACCCCACGTACCGTTGTTATCACAAGAGTTCAATAAACTC
>CAYJHV010000156.1:0-4415 GCA_964369825.1 uncultured Desulfovibrionaceae bacterium
ATTTTTTTCTTTTTAAGAATTTTACAAGCTTTTAAAATGTATTTCAGACCTTTATGCGCACTCATTTCGCCGACCATGAGTAATTCAATTTTTCCGTGACGCTTTTTGGGAAGAGTATCCAATTCTTCTTTAAAAGGTGCAATGGAGGGCGTATCATAAGAACAAAAAATTTTATCTTCAGCAAAATTTTCATCCAAAGCTCGACAAGCTCGCAAAAGTGTTGCTCTGGTTTTTTCCGTGTCACAGCGTACAAAAGCAGCAGAAAGAGCTTTGATGGCCACAAAGCGCAAATTTTTTAACTTACGAGTATGTAAGGTAAATGAAAAAGGAATCTGTAAAATTTGAGCGGCAACCCAAGAAACTGTTGCCGTACTGTGGGCATCAATGGCGTGCAAATGTTGTACTTCGTGACCACGCCCCCACACGGTCATAGATAAAGCTTTGGCAAAATCCCAAAAATTTCTATAGCGTTTAAAAAATGAAAGGCGTTGCATAAGAGGTATTTGCTTCCATAGCTTTCGCACTGTTGCCGAAGGAAGAAAAAGCAAAAACCAAAGTTTTAAGCCGGTAAAAAATAGCCGTAGCCTGCGCTGCCTTTTGGTGGGTACAGGTAAGGTATAATCGCCGTCCACAAGGGAAGAAAGCTTACTGCCACGAAGGGAATAAACACGCGCCAAAAGCTGCGCTTCTTGAAGATTGAACACGCTCTGCACTTGTGCCGTACCATAGGCACATGGGAAGGCATCCACCACGCAGACCCCATTAATACGCCGATGCTTAACACTCAAAAGAGAGTTATTTTCACCACTTGCTTTGGGTACAGGATTTTTTTTCTTGCACACCAACAAGCCTTCTTCAAGGGTATATACAGTGTCGCAATAATCGGCAACGCCGGGATCATGGGTAACAATTACCATGGCAATGCCGCCTTCATGTGCCAAGGCGCAAAAATTTTCCATAACCACTTTTGAGGTACGGGAATCCAGCGCACCTGTAGGTTCGTCTGCCAATAATATCCTAGGATTGTTGACCATTGCCCTAGCGATGGCAACCCTTTGCTGTTCTCCGCCGGAAAGACGATTACTACGATAACTAATTCGATGCGACAGACGCACAAGCTCTAATGCCCGTACCACACGTTCCCAGCGTTCTTCAGGTGGAATCTTTTCGTAAATAAGTGGAAATTCTACATTTTCAAAAACAGTGGAAAAGTCAAAAAGATTACTGCTTTGCATAACAAAGCCCATGTTTCCGCGGCGAAAGCCGGCAGTCTCTTCACTGTTAAAAGCAAGTACATCGGTATTCAAAATTTGTAATGAACCATTATCGGGAGCGTGCAACATGCCAAGAATATGCAGCATGGTAGATTTGCCACAACCTGACGGTCCCATAATGGCCACCATTTCGCCGCAAAGCACAGAAATATTTACTCCCCTCAGTACCGGCGGAAAGCCCGGATAACATTTATACAAGTTTTCAGCCTGTATAACCGGAGTGTCAGATTTTTCTTGAATATTCAACTTCATCCGATGCCTTTTTAATTGTTCTTACATTCAAGTTAAAGTTATGCTTTTTACGTTTTCATTTCAAAAATTCGAAATGCTGCAAAATGAACATGAAATTTGAATTATTCAAAGCGCAAAGCGGTAACCACATCCATACGACTAGCTTGAATGGCAGGCAAAAGACCGCCTCCCACACCAATAAAAGCAGAAAAAGCAATGCTGCCGGCACTGCTGAGAGCTAACAGAGAATAAGAAGCATTACTGCCCAGCACAAAACTACCGATTTCCACAGCAAGTATGCCTAAAACAATACCCAAAGAACCGCCTGCCACCGACTTACATAAAGCCTCTGTCAAAAATTGCATAAGGATATCCCTGTCAGAGCCACCCATGGCTTTTTTTAACCCTACTTCTCGGGTACGGGCACGAACCGCCGCAAAAGTTCCGTACCAAATTCCAAATCCGCCGAGCATAAGCGAAGTGGCAATGCCAAGCCAGAGTAATGCTTCCACAAAAACAAATGTATTTTGAATTCTTTCCAATTGTTCATCACGCTTTCTGATGAGCATATTTGAGGTATCTTGATGTTGCGCTACGAGACTTGGAAGCTTTTTGGTAATACTTTCCACATCTTCCCAGCCGCTGGCACGCACATGAATGCGATCTACCATACCACCTGCCCATTTGCGATCAACCATGGTGGTATATGGCATAAACCCGCAATCAACAAGACCGCCAATCATTATACCACCAACAACACCCACAACTTCAAAAAGATCATTGTGTACGGTTATCATTTTGCCCAAAGCTGCTTGTGGAGAACCGTAAATGGCATCGGCAAGTTGCCAACCGATAACACAAACACGCCGTCGTTCATTTATATCTTCTGCGTTAAGCAAACGCCCTGCCACAGCACTGACAGCATAAGTATACCAATAGTTTTCATCTACGCCATAAAAACGTGATTTAATGGTTTCATCACCTTTACGCACAAAAAACTGTTCTGAGCTGTTTAAATTGGCACTTACCTTTGCAACACCCGGTAGTTTGCGTATGGCATCGATGGTTGCGGGAAAAAATTCTTGTCTTGGGTCACCCACTTGAATATTATCATTTAAGATAACTTGGACAATATTAACCCCTCCCATGAGCACCATATCTTGGCCGATGGTATAACGTATTTCCCGCCCAAGCACAGCCAAGGTGATAAAGGCCATTATACCAAGAGCTATGGAAAAAATCACCCCATAGCTACGTTGGCGTATAACTTGGCGTATACTGACACGAAAAAGATCAGAATGTGAAATCATCAAAAACCTTTATTATAATCTTTCTATGTTACGAACTTTGCCGCCCTTTCCCACGCTGTAACGAATGCCATGCCAATCGATTTTCCATGTGGTAAGCGTGCTTAAAAAAAGCAAAAAGAAAACACCGGAACCAAGGAAAAAAGCCCTCAACCATGCCCAAAAAGGAGCCGGCGGCGTTATGAGTTCACGCCAACCAAGAACGATGAGTGAAAGTACGAGCAAATGTATCAGAGCAAAAAAGCTATAATAGCCCATATTCATAGGAAATAGATTTAATATTCCGGCTATAATACAGATACTTGAAGCAAGAATTGGCAGAACGATAAGCATTGCAAAAAAACCAAGTAAAAGCCAATGTGACATGACACAAAATTTTAAAAAAAGTATTTGCCTTTGCATCCACGCCCATAAAACCTTAAATTCATGGTCCTTTGCTTCTGTTTCTAGTATTGCGTGCGGACATAATCGAACTTGCAAGCCCTTTTCCATAAGCATGGAAGCCAATGAACAATCATCCACCACATTATTTTTCCAAAATGAAGCAATATGCTGCTCTTCAAAAACTTTTCGGGAAATGGCCATGGCTCCGCCCCATGGTTGGGTAAACAGGGCTACAGCCTGCAAAAAACGTAAAGTGAGCACACTCATTTGATAGGCTAAGGTGGCAGCCTTAGCGTCTTTTGCAATAACATTGTGGTATCCTGTGGAAAATCCTGTATCATTATTGATTATGGGCCAAACAAGTTCACGCACAAAATTTGGTTTTGCTTTGTGCGTGCTGTCACAAAAAACATATATGGCAATGTCTTCGCAATTTTGCTTTATATATTCCATTGCACATAATATATTGTGATTTTTTTGCCCGCAATCTATGGCATTGCCGGCAGCTAAGCAAACAAGTCTAGGAAATTCTTCTTGTAAGGCACATGCCAAGGCATATGCCGGATCATCTTTGCTGTCGGTGACAATAATCGGTAAAATATGCGGATAATCTTGTAAAAGTAAAGAGCGCAAAGCACCCGGCATGGCTTTATGTTTGCCGGCAGCAGGAATAATCATAGCGACGTTTGGCGGAGCAGGGTGAATTATTTCCGGTGCTTTACCGGAAATTCTTTGCAAAATAATATTGCGAGAACCTCGCCACATACCCCAAAGTAACAGGCATTGTACGCAAGCTGCTAAAATCCAAATAAGCATGTGTTCTCCATTTTATAGTGAAAGCGGTTGGCATTTTGGATCAAGTTGCACATTTTGCGTTCTTTTACCTTTTAATTTCACGGTATAGCCATTTTTGGTTTTTATTTTTCCGCTCACCTCGGTATCACTGTCAAATTTTCCCTTGAATGTATGCCCGGAATGATGGCGTAAAGTAAGTTCATCTTGAGCATTTTTTGTTCCCGAATAAGTGTATTTTACTATTTTACCGTCTTTTAAGCGTAAAAACAATACACCTCGTACATTGCCCTTGGGATTTATGCAAGCACCTACCGTAAATGTGGAAGAGTAAATTTTCCCCGTCCATAATTCCCGAACTTCATCACTCTCTAATTCTGAGCTTATGGCCATGGAAGAAAATCCCAATGAAAAAATCATACTGACC
>CAYJHV010000157.1:0-4354 GCA_964369825.1 uncultured Desulfovibrionaceae bacterium
TTGCGGCGTAAGAAGAGTTCTACGCAAAAGTTGTCATGTCGTCAACACTTTTTTTAATTTTTTTTAAAAAAATTTCAACTATTCAATTTATTATTAAATTTCAATTAGTTGCGATTTGTTTTTTTAGTTTCATGGTTCCAAAAACAAAATTACTCGATTGTTCTTAAGCGAAAGAGCATACTTCATTGATAAATAAATATCATCCTTGTTCTAATATGCCAATTAATTAAAAATAATCTATTTATCGAATATTTATGAAGATATGCTTATCAAAAAACTCCGGCTTGCCAAGTTTGAATACAAGCGTTATAAACTCACCATGAAAACAAACATAGCTTGCCCACATTGCGGTCTCTTCATACCCATGTACAAAAATCCTGCACCTACCACCGACGTTATTATTTATGATCCTCACAACAAAGAACGTGGCATAGTGCTTATTGAAAGAATGAATCCTCCCCATGGCTTTGCTTTACCCGGCGGCTTTGTGGATGAAGGCGAAAGCGTCGAACATGCTGCCGTGCGAGAAATGCTGGAAGAAACAAAACTCAAAATAAAGCTTGAAGGTTTGCTGGGGGTCTATTCACACCCCAAACGTGATCCGAGATCGCATACTTTAAGTATAGTTTTTGTGGGAAAAGCATTAAATGCAGATGAATTATGCGCCGGTGACGATGCTAAAAATGCTGCCTTTTACCCCCTTGATGCTCTGCCTCCCTTGGTTTTTGACCATATGCATATTGTGGAAGATTATCAGCATTTTTTGGCACAAAAAAGACATTTGGCTCCCATAAGCCATTCTGCTCTTGAAAAATAGTTGGATAGTTCAATGTATACTTCATTACGTGCCTGTGTGGATGATTTGGAAAAAAATGGGCATTTACTGCGTGTTGATGTGCCCGTGGATGCCAATCAAGAAATTGCCCTTATTCAACGCCGTGCTTTTGCCAAAAAATCACCGGCTTTGCTTTTTACAAAGGTTAAAGATTGTGCTTTTCCCATGCTTGCCAATCTTTTTGCCACCAAAGAGCGTATGCATTTTATTTTTCGCCATTCTTTACCGGCATTAAAGCATCTTTTTGCCGTTAAAGCCGATCCCACTCTTGCACTTAAAAAGCCGTGGAAAGCTTTGCCATTATTGCGAAGTGTATGGCATACTTTGCCCAAAAAAGTAAAAAATGGTCCCATTCTGCAATGCCAAGGCAAAATCTCTGATCTGCCGAAACTTATTTCTTGGCCCTTGGACGGCGGTGCCTTCGTTACTCTTCCCCTTGTTTATTCGGAAGATCCTAAAAAATCCGGAATTATGGGCTCAAATCTTGGCATGTATCGCATTCAATTGGATGGCAATGACTATGTACATAATGAAGAAGTCGGTCTGCACTATCAAATTCATCGTGGCATCGGCGCACATCATCAAAGAGCTTTGCAGCTTGGAAAGCCCTTACCTGTACGGATTTTTGTGGGCGGACCTCCTGCCATGACCCTTGCAGCAGTAATGCCATTACCGGAAAATCTTTCCGAAATATTTTTTGCCGGCGCGCTTGGGGGTAAACGCATTGCCATGATTTGTGGTGAGCAAGTCAATGATAGTAACAGTTTACCCATGTGGGCTCATGCTGATTTTTGTATCAGCGGTTATATTTTGCCGGAATGTAAAAATGAAGGACCCTTTGGAGATCACCTTGGCTATTACAGTCTTGCGCATCCCTTTCCCGTGCTCAAGGTACAATCGGTTTTTCATCGTCAAGATGCCATTTGGCCTTTCACCTCTGTGGGACGTCCTCCCCAAGAAGATACTCTTTTTGGGGATTTTATCCATGAACTGACCGGTCCGCTTGTGCCGCAAGTGTTTTCCGGTGTACATGAAGTTCATGCCGTAGACGTTGCAGGTGTACACCCCCTCTTACTTGCCATTGGCAGTGAACGTTACACTCCCTTTGCCGAGGAACGCAAACCACAAGAACTGATTACCTTGGCATGTAATATTTTGGGAAATACGCAAACTGCCTTGGCAAAATATTGTTTTATCACGGCAAAAGAAGATGCCCCCTCATTAACTACTCATGAAATAGAAAAATATTTTAAACATGTACTTGAAAGAACACATTTTTCCAGAGATTTGCATTTCATCACCAAAACCACCATCGATACCCTTGATTATTCAGGTACGGGTTTAAATGCCGGTTCAAAACTTATTTGGGCAGTGGCAGGTAAACCATGCCGTAAGCTTGGCACTGAACTGCAAGGTCACATTCCATTACCTCAAGGCTTTAAGAATTTAAAACTTTTTGCCCCCGGAATTCTTGTGCTGGAAGGGGCCAAAGATACACGCACGCAAAATTTGCGAGGTCAAAGCGATGAATGCATGGAAGAACTGGCAAATGCCTTACAATTTTTAGCAAACAGAGAAAGTTTTCCTTTGCTGGTGGTGGTAGATAACAGTCACTTTGCTTGCCAAAGTTGGAATAATTTTTTATGGGTGGTCTTTACACGCTCTGAACCGGCTTTGGATATTTATGGAGCACATGCCAAGGTGCTACAAAAGCATTGGTCTTGTGAAGCACCACTCATTATTGATGCAAGACTCAAAGCCTACCAAGCGCCGCCTTTGGAAGAAGATCCTAAAATAATAGAAAAAGTGGAAGCCCTTGGCGTTAAGGGTGGCCCGTTATACTCATATATATAAAGGAAGTCATATGAAAGTTGCCCTCATTCAATGTAATACCATAGCCGGTGATATTGTCGGCAATGCCGAAAAAATTTTACGTGCGGTAAAAAATGCCAGCGCTTCACGTGTGGGGCTTTGTGTGACCCCGGAGCTTGCTTTGTGCGGTGTAAATCCACAAAAACTTCTTTTCTCCTCTGGTTTTGTGGAAAGTTGTCAACAAGCTTTACATGATATGGCACAAAAACTTAAAAATGGTCCTGCCGTGCTTGTGGGGGCACCCATGCCTTCGGGTAATGGTCTTACCAATGCGGCGGTACTTTTACAAAATGGTAACGTTTCCATTATTTCCAATAAAATTTTAAGTAATGCGTCTCCATATTTTGAAAGCGGCACTTCCTGCGGACTCTTGACCATTTCCGGTTGGCGTTTAGGTGTGGTGCTCTGTGATAACAACAGCTCTGCCTTTTGGAAAATGCAAAATACCAATGCACAAAATCCTTTGAAAGAACTCATTGCCGCCGGTATTGATGCCATCATACATATGGCTTCAAGTTCCTATTGTATGGATGCTCAAAAAAAACGTGAAAATATTCTTTCACAAGTGGCCGCAAGGCATCATATTCATGTTTTTTCCACCAATATGGTAGGAGGCAATGACGGTACCGTATTTGCCGGACAAAGTTTAGCTTTTGATCCCACCGGAACCATGTTGGCACGAGGCTATGCCTTTGAAGAAGACATTGTCATGCTTGATACAGCAGTTGCCAACGAAACCTATATTATGACTGCTCCTCATGCCGAAGAGGAATATTTTAAAGCGCTTGTGCTTGGAACCAGAGACTATGTACACAAATGCGGCGTGGAAAAAGTGCTTGTGGGTATTTCCGGCGGGCTTGATTCGGCCATGGTAGCTGCCATAGCCGTACAAGCTTTTGGCAGAAAAAATGTGCACGGGCTTTGTATGCCTTCACCGCACACTTCCCAAGATTCCATACAATTTTCTGCCGATCTTGCCAAAAATCTTGGTATCAGCCTTGAGACCATCCCCATCGAATCTCTTATGCAAGGCTTTGAAAGTGCTCTTTCCGCAAGTTTTCAAAAAATCACTCCGCCTCAAAATGATGTGACCTTTGAAAATATTCAAGCCAGAATACGAGGTTCATTGCTGATGGCACTTGCCAATCGAATGCAAGCCTTGGTGCTTAATACCGGCAATAAATCAGAGTCTGCCATGGGCTATTGTACTTTATACGGTGATTCTGTAGGTGCCCTTGCAGTTATCGGCGACGTACCCAAAACCCTACTTTATGATTTGGCACGCTGGTATAATAAGACTTTTCCTCAAAACCCCATACCGCAAGAAATCATTGATCGGCCGCCCACTGCGGAACTTCGTCCCAATCAAAAAGATAGCGATAGCTTGCCTCCTTATGCTGAACTTGACCCTGCACTTGCTAAAGTGCTTACAGCCAAAGAGCATCAGACACAAAGCAATGGTGAGGAAGTTCAGTCCACCGATGCTTTGGAAGAACAAGTCTTTAAGGGCATATGCAAAGCTGAGTTTAAAAGAAATCAGTGCCCGCTTGCGTTGCAGATTTCTCCAACGGCCTTTGGTAAGGATTGGTGCATTCCTGTGGTCAGTAAAGTACGCCTTCCTTTGTAGTTATTAGTTTTATTTAGTTT
>CAYJHV010000158.1:0-4328 GCA_964369825.1 uncultured Desulfovibrionaceae bacterium
CAATGACCTAAAAAAATGGTGGAACTTTCAGTTGTTTGAAAAAGTCCCACCAAAATAATTTATGTATTATGATAGATGTTTAATATCTACCGGTCTCATGAAAGTCTGTTACGTCGGCAGGGGCATTGGGATTGGCTCTGCCCACATCAAGTGGATATGCGGTGATAACGCCTTTACGTTGCCCAACGCCCATGGCGCCGGGGTGGGTATTCAATCCCACCACAAGATCCATAATTCCGTCATTATTCAAGTCACCCACGTCGGAATTGACCACAGAACCACGGATACGGCGTGTTTTCCACTTCAAACCAAGACCCACGCCATCCCAAAACAGGGCATGAATTTCGCCTTGTGGGAACATACGATAATTGTCGAAAATTTCTGCGGCGGTGGAGATGGGTTTATTGACCAGTAAGACAAAATCACCGCGTCCTTCAATATCAACCACATTTAAGCGCATGGGGGCATAAAAATTGCTTGCCAATTGGGTTTTTTTGTCAACACCGATGCCGGGCATTCCTTTGAAGAATTTCATGCCCACGGAAGATCCTGAAAATCTGTCCATGGATTGATGCACACGTTCACCGCTTGGGCTGAAGACTGTGATACGTTCTTCGGGGCTGTACATAAGCATTCTGGTGCCGCCATCACTGCTTTTAAGATAGCCAAAGTTAAAAACATTTGCGCCATTGGGCAATTTAAGTTTACCGGCAAGAGATATACTGCCGCCACTCATTTTTGCCAAATAAACACCGGGACGGAAAAGTCTTTGTTGGTCCCAAGATTGTGCCACAAGCGTTGGTCTGAATGATGGTGCCATGGGCACGGCATTTAAGAAATAAGAGCTTGTTTTTGCCAGCACTCTCAGTGATTTTCCGTTAAAACCAAAGATAAAAGAAGCAGGTCTGCTGTCTCTGCCGCTAAAGCTTGTGACCAATAATTGGGTACCCCGACCGCCGACATTTACTTTACGCAAAATAAAGGCTTGGTTGCTCATACCGATGGAAGCTTCGCCTTTAACTCGCATATTGCCATTATTCCAATCGTATATGGTCAACTTGTGGTTGCCCAAAACAGCTATTTCCACTCTGCCGCTGCCACTGAAGTTCCCAATGGCAAAATCTACCATGGTATAATTGAGTGCCTGACTGCGCAAACGAGAGCCATCTTCGGTACCGGAACCTTGATAACGGAATTGCGGATTAAGATAGACACCTTGTTGATTGGTTTCATTGACCACAATACCGGGATTCATTTGATTGGTAGGACCGCCCTGCGGAGCGCGATAACCCGGAGTGCTTGCGGCAGAGGCTGCACGTCCAAAGGCTTCACTGCTTAGACCGTTGGCAATATTTTGCACAGAACCAATGAGATTTCCCACAGGACCTTGTGCGCTGCGCTTGTAAACCTTGCCGGATTTATCTCGCATGGAAACTTCGATAGTGGCGGTATTATTAACGATATTTACTGTTCCCCATGCCACATAGTCCACATTAAAAGCTCTTTGGACTTGCGCAACAGCCGCTGCATTGGGAGCAGGTTTATTGGTGGTTCTGCCGGAAACTTCCACTTGTCCCGGCCACACCAGGCGTTGTGCAAGGGTTGATGGTAAAGCCTGCCCTAAATATGCATAACTTTTTGGTCCATGCACTGTAAAGGGCAATACGGCAACGCTTTTTGCCGCAAAAGCAAGACCTGCCCAAAGTACAGTGACCATGGCAAAAGCCAAAATACGAAAAGTAAATTTCATAAGATTCTCCTTACTCTGTATGAGTATTTTCTCAATGCGCTATGCTATACATTATACTTGGCACTTTTTGCAAGTACAAAGGTTTAAACAAATATGCCGTGACAATATGATTTAACTTGATATTCTAAGCTATTATTGCACTTAGATATGTATAGTAAAAAAAAGTCTGCCAAGCGGCGTAATAAATACGCATTTCTTAAAGCTCTTCCAAATGTTTTTGTGCAAATTCAAGGCTTGGGTCAAGCTCGAGGGCAATGGTCAGATAATGCTTGGCATCTTGCGTATTGCCCAAAAATTTATAACATAAGCCAAGATTGGCAATGTCGATGGCAGAACCTTTATCTATGCGTAATACTTGTTGAAAAGCTTCTGCTGCCAAAGTAAAATTTTGTAGTTTAAAATAGGCTACGCCACGTAAATTATGGTACTCCTTCATGTCAGGGCAATGATTTATGGCTTTGGTTAAAAAGGGTAGGGCGCTTTCCCAATTTTCCTCGAGGGTGAGGGTGTAGCCGGCATAAAATGCTGCTAAACCTTTGGCGTCGGCATCGGGCTGTTGTGGTTCTGCTATGGCAAAAAGTTGATGGGCTTTGGTATAATTTTCTTGGCGTAGGGCAAGCATGGCCTCAAAAAATGGTAAGAAATGCGCTTGAGGATAAAATTCTTGTAAAAGTTTTAATCCTTGCAAAGCTAATTCTTCGGGATATTCTTCCACCAACAATCGTCCCACAAAAAGACCAAGGCTTTGATTTGTATCTCTTTCCCTAAAGGCTAAACCGGGAACGATGCAATAATGAGCCGGGATTTGAAGTTCTTTGTGTGTGGTGGCAATGGCATATACAGGATAACCTTTATCTGCCAAAGACTGAATAAGATTTTGTAATTCATGGCAAATATCATCACTTTCCAAGCTTGGTAATGCTGAAAGCGGAACTTCGCTGCCTTGCAGCAACCAGTCAATGTGCGCAAGCTCCTCGAATTTGCTCAGTCCCGAAGCTTCATAGCAAGCAGAGGTACAAAAATCACCGCCAAGTTGCGCTACTTCGGTCACGGCACGAATGGCAGCTTTGGTGGGGCTTGTGGCGGTACCGGCGGTAAAAACAATTTCCGAAGTGGCAGGAAAGGTACTTGCATCATAGGCAACGGCGCCCACCGTCGGTACCGGCATGGAAGCGGAAAAATCTTTGAGGACGAGTTTGATATTTTCTTTGGAAAATGCCCTCAGTAATGCTTGTAAAGTGGAATCTTCGATACTTTTGGGATCAATGCTTGGAGTGATGCGTTTTTCTCGGTCGATGAGACAGCAGACATGTCTTTCCACCAGTTCACAAAGACCTTGCAAGATGGATTCTTCTTGAGTATTTCCGGCAGAAGTACCATTAAATTCGCCTAATTTTTTGAACCAATTCAGCGGTACCCAGACCTCACGTTGCTGTACCAAATCAGTTACCGGAAAAAATTGCCAAGGCAAAAGATTGAGCAAGGCTTCGGCTTTTTCCGGTGCCAAATCATCTTCCACAGCTTTGAGGATATGCGTAATGGGTATGAGTGCGTCTCCAAATTTTTCTTGTGCTTCACTCCAAGTGCAGTGAATGCAGCCCGGCATTTCTTCCCAAAAAGAGAAAAATGAAAAGCGTTCCATAAGTTCCATGAGCGCAGAAGCTTCGGCTTGAATGGGGGATGCGCCTTTGCCCATTTGTTTGCGTGTGGGCATAACTTGCAAGGCGTCAAGGCCGCAATTGCTTAAGTAAACGGGAATGCCTAGGCGTCCTACGTCCACACGAACAACGTCTTTATCCTTGGACAAAATATCCAAATCAAGGTTTTGTAATTTTGTTCGTACCTGTTTCACCGTCTTTTCGGGCGATATAGCCTTATCAAGCTCAAGGCTGTGTGCCTTGGGGCAAGATTGTAATTGTATCATGATAGCTCCAGCTAGTAGGTTGATTCGTTTAAAAATAGTGGTATTTTTTGTGGGGGAAACTTTTGCTTGCGCCAAAAAGTTTCCCCCACACCCCCTTCAAAACGCGCTCACGGCTCATTTCCTTCGGAAATGAGCTAAAAATTGTATGTACAAATTAAATTTTTAATTACCTAGAATCAAAGCAATTTTTTATTTACGAAGTAAATAAAAAATGCGCGTAAAAAGTTTTTGGGGGTGGGGGTCTGGGGGAGGAGACCTTTTTTCAAAAAGATCCCTCCCCCAGAAAATCTTTTCAAGTACCAATCACATGTATTTTTCCTGCATAAGCTATGGGGAATTGTTGACACTTGTAAAAAAATTAGGTAGTCGTCAAACTGGTTAAACATTTTTATAAAATGTTGAAGTATTTGTTACACCTTTTTAGGTTGTTCTTACCTTGTGTATTCAATACGTAAGAGTTTCATTTTTTAGCAAGGATTGCGTTATGCCTCGAGATTTTGCTTTTTTAGAGACCATCCCAAAATCAATTGCCCCGGAAGTTATTGAAGAAATGCCTGTCCCTCTGATTTGCTTTGATAGCAATCTTGAGGCCATGTATTTAAATTCGGCATTTGCTTCCTTTGTAGAATTAGATAATACAGAAATGGCTAAATT
>CAYJHV010000159.1:0-4322 GCA_964369825.1 uncultured Desulfovibrionaceae bacterium
GTTTTTTAGCTAAAATATCGCCGCTTTCGCAAATATTGCCCACCACAGATTGTTCCATAAGAGTATCGTCAGGCTTGCCATCTTTGCGGTATACTTCCACATCGTGATGCGAATCATACATCATGGGGCGTGCCAGCACATTAAAACCAAGGTCGGTACCGGCATACATATTGTCGCCATTGGTTTTTGTGGTGTACACAGTACCAAGCAGTACGGAGCATTCTGCCACCACATAGCGTCCCGGTTCCACAAAAAATTTGCCTGTATAACCGGTTTTTTGCGCAAAGCCCTCCAAAAGAGCGTGCAATCTTTGCCCAAGGTCAGCAAAATCAAGGCGAGTTTCACCGTCATACTTTTTATAAGGAATACCAAATCCACCGCCAAAGTCAATAATTTCAAGCTTATCTAATGCGCCTTCAGGTAAGGTTTCAGCTAAAGAAAGTAGGAATTCAGCGGCATTCAAATAACCTTCAGCTTCCATGAACAAGGAGCCGATATGTTGATTGATGCCGGCAAGGGTAAGATTGTATTCTTTGAGTACGGCAAAAACATCGTCCATCATATCCGGTGTTACACCAAACTTTGTTTCTTTGCCGGCGGTGATGACTTTTTGATGATGCCCCGCACCAATACCGGGATTAAAGCGTACCATAACTTTTCCGCCTTTATTCAATGTTCCCAAAAGTTTAAGTTGGGACAGAGAATCAACGCTGATAAGCACGTTACTATCAAGGGCATTTTTAAGTTCCGCTTCAGAAACATTGTTGCAGACGTAGAGAATACTTTCACTGTCAAAACCGGCTTTTTTATTCATAAAAAGTTCACCCGGACTCATGGCGTCTACAACACAACCTTCTTCACGAATGATTTTCAAAAGCTCAAGGTTGGTATTGGCCTTGGCAGAATAATTCACGTGAAACTCTTTGAGGCTTGAAAGTGCATTGAGTTCACGGCAGCGAGTACGTAAGATATTCTCATTATACACATAAAGCGGTGTTCCGTAAATGGAAGCCAATTCCTCAGGTGTTGTTTTTCCAAAAAATTGGTTAGAATCAGTATAGGTTGAGCGAATATTTGGCATAGTAGACCTCATAAAGTTTATTCGGGAAATATTTCATTGAAAGCTGCATGTTTGCGTAGAAGTTGCTTATGCTATTTCATGCGTTGATGACATCCAAGAACTTTCATTATCAGTTTTTCCCAAGAAGGACATTCTTGTATTATAGCCATTTTGTCAAGAAAAGCTTTGCATACAAGACATATAATTACTGCGTTAAACAGCAAGAAAATTACTTCATCAAAATTCTATATGTCTGACAATTTTTTACGTATTCTTTTAGGAGCATATTTCATGGGAAAATGATTCCATTCTTCGGCTTTTTGGGTACAAATGGCATCTACAAGCACTTCGCCGTTTTCAAAACCCATGAGCATATAATCGCATAATTCAGTACCTTCAAAAAGCGTTATATTCTTTTTGGTGGTAAAGTCATAAAAAGCCACAGACGATGCGTTGCAGGGGTCATACTCGCATTTTCGACTAGCTTCAATGTTTTGTTGAGCGCTGGATTGATTAACAAGCACTCCGACCTTACCGTCCATGTCGACCCAAATGGGCAACTTATTCTTTATACTAAAATATTCTACTTTATCAAGCAGCTTTAAATCAGGAATTGAGAAAAAATACCAAGAACCGGAAGTTGTTAGGGCAAGGTTTAGTGCAAGTTTTCTTTTGTCGGGCGAAATAGCATAATCTCCTGACAAAGCAGAACCCACAAAATTTGGTTTAAAAACAAAGGGTTTTTCCTGTCCTTGTTTAAAAAAATGTATGCCGGATTCAAGATTGTGTAAGCTTTCATCCTCATCAACGCCAAGAACGTAGAGATTCAATTCTTTAATAAATGCCAGCGAAGCATATTCCAAATGGATTTCTTTTCCATTACTCAGTACAAAAGGTTTGCCATTTTTTAAGATGACTTCATCGGCATGTGCTTGTAGAATTGTGGAAAATAAAACAAAACCTAAAATTAAAGTTGAAGATAGAATTTTTTTCATAACTTACTCCTTAAATAGGTAAATTTTAAAAGTCAAATAAGCGTTACCTATAATTTAATGCGAAAAAGCAGAGCTAAAGGTAATTGCAATGCGCTCAATTTGAGCGAAGGGAGCAAGCGCATTTTCTAAGTTTTTATCTAAAAAATTCCATTCTGTATTCCACGCAAAATATTTTATGTTCGGTAAAAATTTACTATAATTATTTTCAATGAAAGTATAATTTTCCAATTGAAAGTTAATACCATAAAATTTATATTCCATAATGCGTGTGCATTCTTGTTCTGTCAAATTTTGAACATCCAAAATTTTGTAAATAACTTTCCAATTTTCTTCTGTGAGGTTTGAAAAATTAAATAAGTTATTGCTACCGATGAAAACACGCTCTTTAATGTTATATTTTTGATTTAATTTTTCTAACAAAGTGGCAATGGAAGACATATTGGTTAGATTAATATTTTCCACTTCCACGAAGAGCGATTGAAAAAGATCTTGTGTCAAGTCTATATACTCTTCAAAACGCATCAAAGGCTTACCGGCTGTGTCCACGACAAAAAGAGTCTCCTGCCCGGAATTGTCCTTGGTATAATTTGCAGTGATTTGAAATGAAGTAATGTTTTTGCTGTGAGCTTGCGCAACCTTAAATATGCTGTTGCTGTCCAAAGCCATTAATTGCTCAAGATTTTGCATCTGCATGGAAAAATCATTTTTTATGTGTACATTATTGCTAATGACGGCATTATCCAGCGTTACACTATATTTATCAGAGCCAATGTCAAATTTTTCTTCATAGACTTTATCTTGTATATTAAGAAAACCGGAATAGGCATCGAAAATTAAATCATTGGTAAAAATTTTATCTTTATTATTGATTAAAGACGGTAATTTATGTGAATAACGCATATTATATGCATCTGATAGCCAAATAACAAAGGGAATTCGTGACATGCTCCATTGGAAGGCCGTAAAGTGATGCCCTAAAGTTTCTATGGGATCCTCACCATGGTCAGAAAAGTACATTAAAAGCGACGGCTTATGCGTTTGCTGAAGTTCTTGAAAAATATCTTCTAATACAGTGTCGGTGTATTGCGTAGCTGTAAGATATTCCATAAATTCATCACGATTTTTATCATCGGCAAACTTTCCAAGAAATTGTGAATCGTTAATGTTATATTTTGGAACGCTATTTGGGTAACGCATCCTGTAAGGAGAATGTGAACCAAAAAGGTGAATGACAAACAAGGCATTTTGTTGAGAATCAAGCTTCTGTATTTCTTCGGATAAAATTGGAACAACTTCTGTATCAAAACGCTTGCTTGCGTCATTATCTTCTGTAAAACGTACCACATCTGCCGTATTTGCCAAGGTAGTAATAGCATTTTCATATAAACCGCTACGACTTTGATTGCTAATCCAAATGGTTTTCATGCCATAACGCCTTGAAAGCGACAAAATAGTTTCGGCATGATTTTTTTGTATGGGGTACAATGCCTTTTGATCTGTTAAAGCTGCAGAAAGTGACGGTACGGTATGAGTGTGAAATGAATATGAATTGTCAAAAAACACCCAATTAGGCTGCGTGCGTTTGCTTAAAAGCCAAGGCGTATTTGTTATACTTGGATAGGGTGAAAATGCTTGCATGTAATCTCTTGTTTGTGATTCACCGATAACAATAACATATATTTCACCATTTCCTGATAAATTCTTGAGTTCACTCTTGGGAATCGCCGATAAATCTTGATGTTTTTTAAAATTATTCACCGCTTCAATGTAGGAAAAAATTCTCGAATTAATAAACTTATAAAGGTGAAGATTGTCGTAGGTGAATAATATTAAAATGAAACAAGTACCCAACATAATATTTTTTACTGCCAATGGCACGCTATCTTTAATAAAAATAGAAAGTTTTGCAAAAATATAGAAGATAAGGCAAGGGAGCGCAATAAGGACAGTTAAGCCTTCAAGTGTGTAGATATTTTCCCAAAAAAAGAAAAAAGCCTCAGAGAGATTGGTTTGCAACACGGCAAAAACATCAGGCTCAGACAAGTGCGTATCGGTTTTAATATAATAGGCATTAATGTAAGATAAAATTCCATAGCACAAAGCCACAAAACCTGTTATAAACAAAGCAACTATTTGTATATATTTATTTTTATAGGAAAGCAATATAGTAATTATGACTGATATAAAAACCGTAACAGCAGAGCACGACATAATATCGTAAATATCGTTGGAAACCCTGAACCTAATGAGCATATAGGTCATAAAAG
>CAYJHV010000160.1:0-4317 GCA_964369825.1 uncultured Desulfovibrionaceae bacterium
ATCGTAAGCTATAGTTAAAATAAACTTTTTAATCTCTAAAAAAAATTAAATCACTTAGAAAACTTTAGTCTTAATGATAACTATTAACACAATCGGAATCACGTGGGCATAACAGCCATGCACCTGAAAAAATCTTTGCAATGTCTGACCCAATACGGCATACTCTTTTCATGATAGCAACACTCATACGAAGCATAACTTGCCGTAAAGCTCGCCCCTTGATGGTGAATGAAGACAGCGCTGGTATGGGATCCTTGGGACAGCTCAAAATTGCCTTAATCACCGATAGCATGACCACGCTTTCTTTGGCGCAAGAATGCCGTATTCGTCAAATAACTCCGAAAAACTATCAAAATGTGCTCAAAAATTGGCGTCCTCACTTTCTTTTTGTGGAATCAGTTTTTTATGGTGCAAACAATAGCTGGCTGTATCGGGTGGCCAAGCAACCTAGCTATATTCAACAAATACAGTCTAATACCATGGAAAAAGTGCTTGCTTTTGCTAAGGATTTGCATATTCCCACATTATTTTGGAATAAGGATGATATTCCTTTTTTTGAATCATTCTTGCACGTGGCAAAGCAAGTGGACTATGTTTTTACTGCCGACAGCAATTTTATTCCGCATTATCAATCCGTTGTACCGAATGCAACCAAGGTAAATCTTTTAGCCATGGCTTATCAATCGGTATTTCATGCCTTCACCGGCTTTAACTTCAAAGAGTTTTCCCCTTGTTTTTTGGGGTCTTATTATCGGGGTAAATTTGTAAAAAGACAAAGTTTTTTTGAAGATATTTTCACAGCTTGTGAACATAATCATCTGTTTTTACATATTTATGACAGGCATAAAAATCATCTTTTTCATGCCACGCACTTTCGCTTTCCAGATAGAACTTGCATTCAAATGCATACTCCTGTTCCCTATACACAAACACAAGAATTATATAAGCATTACGGAATTTCCATCAATATTAATTCGGTGACTGATTCACCTACCATGCTCTCTCGCAGATTTTTGGAAATTTTGGCGTGCGGCGGTATTTTAGTTACCAATACCGGCGTGGCAGTGCAAAAAAAATTTTCTGATTATTGTCATATGGTAAAAAGTCAAGAAGAAGCCACAGAACTTTTGTCTCGCTTAAAGTATGGACCAAGCCAAGAAGACAAAGACAGAGCCGAAGCCGGGGCTTGTTATGTGGCGCACAAGCATACATGGAAATGCCGACTGGAAGAAATAGTTGATATTCTGAACCTTTAGGGTGTTACTTTTAGTTTTACTTGCAGCCACAATATTTATGATGAGCGTATTATTACAATTTATTTTTGCTATTATGGTGGGTGTTTTTTGCCTGTACACCTATTTGGAATGGTATCATGCCAGAACCATGAAAAAGGGGAAAGCAGTGCATAAAATTCATACCATTGCTTGTATGGATGATAGCACTTTGCCCACGGTAAGTGTGCTTTTACCCATTTATAATGAAGAAACACTCCTTGAAAAATTGTTAGACGCTGTTTGTGCATTGACTTATCCGCAGGATAAATTGGATATTTGGGTACTTGATGATTCGCCACAAGAAGGGATGCAATTGGCAAAAGACTTGGTAACTTATTACAATCAAAAAGGTGTTTCCATTTTTTACAGTAAAAGAACCAGTAAGCGTGGTGGTAAGGCAGGAAATCTTGCGCATGGCTTTGAAAAGTGCAAAGGAGAGCTTATTTGTATTTTTGATGCCGACAATACTCCCATGCAGGATTTTCTATTAAAAACCGTCCCGTATTTTTCTCAAGAGAGGCTTGGATTTTTACAAACAAGTATACAGTTTATCAATAAAGATGCATCTTTTTTAACTCGCTTTCAGGCTATTATGTCCGGGCATAAAGAAATCGTTACGGAAGGGCAAGAAGAGAAAGATTATGTGGCATTACTTACCGGCAGTTCCACTGTTTGGCGGCGTCGCTGCGTGGAAGATTTTGGCGGTATTAGATGCTTGGCTCATGGTGAAGATATTGATATGAGCGTGAGGGCGCAATTACAAGGCTGGAAATTTGCTTTCGCATCTCACGTGAGCACCCAAGCGGAATTGCCCGAAACCATGGCAATTTTTAGAGTACAAAGAGAGCGTTGGGCACGCAGTTCCACGCAAAATCCTTTGCGACATGCAAAAAAAATATTGCGCTCAAAGATGAGTATATGCAAACGCATACAAGCCATGGTTCTCTTATTTTCCGGTTCCATATTGGCGTCCTTTTACTTTATTTTACTTATGACTTTGCCCATGGTTTTTCAGACAAAAAATCTTGGAATTTTTTTTCACGTGACATGCAGCACTTTATTTATTGCCGCCATTGTTTGGGCTTGTGGCTGTACGAAAAACAATACGTTTGAGAGTTCAAGCAGACATAAACAAAAATTCTCCTTCATTGATACCCTTGGCTATGTGCTTATGTTTTTTCCTTCTTCCTTGTACTCTTTTTACGGTTTTTGCTATGTGTGCTTGTGCGGGCAAGGTACCTTTAACCCTACTTCCAAGGGGAAAACAGCTCTCACCGCTCCAAAGTTGAATAAGCGCTTGCTTTGGCTTGAAATTATGTCCTTTTTCTATGCTTTATCCGGTATTGTCTTAAGTATAATATATGAAAATTATTGGATCTGTTTTTACTGTACGCTGGCGGCAAGCGGTTTTGGCTTGGGATTATTTTTTTCTTGGCGCGATACATGGAAATGAAGTATGCTCTTTCGCTTAATACAAAGTAAGGCGGTTAAATTATGTCCTTTAGTTTTTGGCAAGTGCTTCTTTTGAGCGTACTGGGGCTTGGTATAAGTTTTGCTTTTGAACGCTGTGTGCAACCTCGTCCCACATGGCAACGTCCCCTTGCTGCTTATTGTATACATATCGGCGTCTATGTGTTTGCTTATGCCTTGCTGGTGCTCATTATGGCTCGTCCTTATTTTTCCTTTGCTCTTACTTTGGCTGTGATTCTCACCTTGGTGATGATTAACAACACCAAATTGCGAAATTTAAAAGAATCACTCACTGCGCAAGATTATGAATTCATAACAGATATTATTATGTATCCTCGCCTTTTTTTGCCTTACTTTGGGGTAAAAAAATTCCTGCAAGCGGCAAGCGTTTTTGTGCTGGCCTTGCTGGGTTTTTTATATGAGTCGGTACCCAATCAGCGTTTTGCATGGACGGCGCAAGGCGGAGCCATTGCTTTTCTTTTATGTATGGCCTTCCTTTGTCTTATTTATGCCGCAGGACACACTTTTTCCACCAACAAAAAATCCTTACATACTCGCTTTTTACCTTTGGAAGATATGCAAAATTTAGGACTTTTGAGCACATTGTGGGTACATGCTTTTGCCATGCGCCAAAAACCTAAGGTTAACTCTTCACCTTTTATACAAATACCCCCAAAAAGCATAGAACCTTTGCCGCATTTGGTGGCAGTTCAAAGTGAATCTTTTTTTGATCCGCGCCCTTTATTCCATGGAATAAAAAAAGAAATCTTGGCAACTTATGATACAGTATGCCAAGAAAGTTCGGCTTATGGTGCCTTGCAGGTACCGGCTTTTGGGGGCAATACGGTACGTACAGAATTTTCCTTCCTGACCGGCCTTGACCAAGAAGCATTGGGTGCGCATCGTTTTAATCCCTATGTTATTACCGCAAGCGGATATCCTGTGCCAAATGTATTGTCTTTTCTTAAAAAAATGGGCTACAGGATTATTTGTATTCATCCCTATGTGAGGAATTTTTACAAGCGAAATATAATATTCAAGCATTGGCAGGTAGACAGTTATTTGGACATAACACATTTTACCGCAGGGCATCGTTACGGTCCTTATATGAGTGATATTTCCGTTGCTAAAATGATTTTACAATGTTTAAAAAAAGCGCGCAAACCCACCTGCATTTTTGCCATCACCATGGAAAATCACGGTCCTCTACAACTGGAAAAAGTACGAGACAAAGATATCGCTCGTCTGTATGATACAATACCGCCGGAAAGTTTCGAAGAGCTTACGGTGTACCTTCGGCATTTGCGTCATGCCGATACAATGCTTGCACTTTTGCATGATGGATTACAAAAAAGCCCACATCCTGCTAGTTTATGCTGGTATGGCGACCATCTCCCCATTATGACAAAAGTGTATGAAGCTGTGCTTCCCCTTACCTTGGATACACAGTATATTCTTTGGAACAACAGCGCATTACAGCAAATATTGCAAAGGAAAGAAAATCAAACGCAACAACACTCCCTTGCTTCGCATACTCTTGCTGCAAGGTGGCTTGATTCAGCTTTGTGGTGTT
>CAYJHV010000161.1:0-1937 GCA_964369825.1 uncultured Desulfovibrionaceae bacterium
TTATATGTATTTTAAATAGTTATATGTGTTTTTCTCGAAAAAAGTGTCAAAGATGTGGACTGTACAGAATTTTTATGAAATTGCAATCTTTTTTTGAGTTTCATGCGTACCTTTTTCTCGTTCAAGTTTGGTAATAATTTTTTCCCCCGGATCCGTGTTACTTTCGATTTGCGTAAAGTTCGCAAGCTCACTGACGCAAACGCCTTCGGCGCCCTTTGGGACGGCTTTTCCAAAAAACTTTCACGCGCAATTTTTTATTTACTTCGCAAATAAAAAATTGCTTTAGTAATTATTTTTTCGTGGCTTTTGCTTTAACTCAGCAAAAAAACTGAGTTAAGGCAATAGCCACATTGCTGAGTTCTCTGCGCAATTCATTATGAATGTGCAAAAGTCTTTAGTCTGACTGATCGGTCAAGTAATAAACAAATTTTAGTTTACTACTATATAATCAAAGAATTATGCATGAAATTCACTTATTCTGTTTAAAAATTTATTACTCTTGACCTCTTGCTATTTGTTACATTGTGCATTATTATTTCTTAGATTTATAAGACCGAATACTTTTTTGATTTCTAAAAATTTGTTTTGGTGCTCAATTTTAAAATTACCTTTGGAGGATACAATGCAAGATTTGCGTGATATGCAAAACGTAAATAACTACACCGGATTAGACGTTAATGTGGTTTCTATTTTCATGCGCCAAGTGTATTTATGGATGACCGTTGGACTTGGCATAACTGCCGCCACAGCATGGTATGTGGCAGGAACTCCGGCCATACAAAATCTGGTCTTTGCCAATACCTTTAACCTCATCGTACTTATTATAGCTCAGATTGGGCTTGTTGTTGCCATTTCTGCCGCTGTGCATAAAATGTCGGCATTTATGGCAACATCTTTATTTATGCTCTATTCGGCTTTAACCGGCGTTACACTTTCCAGTATTTTCATAGCTTATGATATGGGAGCCATAGCCAATGCCTTTGTGGTTACTGCAGGAACTTTTTTAGTTATGAGTATTTATGGTTGGACCACAAAGCGAGACCTCACCGCCATGGGTTCCTTCCTTTTTATGGGACTTATCGGCATTATCATTGCTTCTTTGGTGAATTATTTCCTAAAAAGTCCTTTGATGGATTATATTATCAGCGGCGTGGGTGTGCTTGTATTCACAGGCTTGACTGCCTATGATACGCAAAAAATTAAAGAATTTGCAGCCAATGCGCCTTTAAACGACTCAACTGCCGTTCGTCGTGGTGTTATCTTGGGTGCATTGACTTTGTATCTTGATTTCATCAATCTTTTCATTATGATGCTACGCTTTATGGGTGGCAGCAGAGATTAGTCTTTGCTTGATTTTTAAAATTTAAATGATTTGAATAATCCCGACGGCAGAATAAGAAAGTTATGCCGTTGGGATTATTGATTCAAAACATAGGTATGCGCTATGAGCGAAAAAAATACTTGTGCATGTGGTAAAAATAAATGCAAAAAAGAAAAATGCAAGAAATACAGAAAGCTTATGGGCATAGAAAAAAGCAAAAAAAAGAAAAAGGATTAGTGGAGGAAAAAAAGAAAAAAAATAAATTATTTGTACCCAATCCTGACTCTTTGTTGGAACTTTTGCAAAAAGGACAAAAGCCTTTGCGTATTGACCAAATTTTACGCATTCTTGGCTTGCAAAGACGGCAAAAAGAATTGGTGGAAGAGTTCCTTTATGAACTCGTAGCTCAAGGTAAAATTGTTCGTATGCATGGTGGGCAATGGGGCATTGCCAAAGATATGCCTACCTTTGTTGGAATTTACAGTGTGCAACGTTCAGGTGCTGCTTTTGTGGATATGGTTAAGCCTGACTCCGTTATTCAAGAATCTAAAAATGCACATTCAAAACAGACTCATCCCACAAAAAAAAATCAACAACCATTTTCTATTTTTATTCC
>CAYJHV010000161.1:2037-4317 GCA_964369825.1 uncultured Desulfovibrionaceae bacterium
CAAAACAGACTCATCCCACAAAAAAAAATCAACAACCATTTTCTATTTTTATTCCGGCTTACAAAGCAGGGGATGCTTGGCATGGGGATACAGTGCGTGCGGCACTTTTGCCAAAACAAAAAAACGGCTGTTATAAAAGCGGTTTTCGAGCGAAAAATGAATCAAAAACAAACCCTTCCCGTGCTGAAGGTTATATTGTGGAAGTCTTGGAACGCAAAACCAAGGAACTTATGGTTCGAGTGGGAAGTCTTTGCGAAAAAAATACTCGCTCCAGACGTTCTAACCATGTGCCGGAAAGATCCGGACAGCAGGAAAAAGCGGGAGCTTTGGCACGCTTTATTTTAGCAAGCCCTTGTGATTTACGTTTTCCTTTTTCATTGCGACTTGATACTGAACAAATTGACTCAGGTATTTTAACTCAAATTTCACCCAACTGCCTACTCTTGGTGCGCCCACAAGAGCAAATTGCTTCGGATTTATGGACCGCTGAAGTTATTTCTGCCCATGGGCGAGAAGATGATGTAAATGTTCAAGAAAATTTAGTAAAAATTAATCATCATAGCCCTACTGAATTTTCTGCGGCTGCTTTACAAGAAGCAGAGCTTTTGCCGGTGGCTTTGCGCCAAGAAGATTATGCACACAGGCAAGATTTACGCCACATGCCCTTTGTGACCATTGACGGTGAAAGTGCCAAAGATTTTGACGATGCCATTTATGTGCTCACTCACGAAAAAAATAATAAAATTTCATTTGTTTTATATGTTGCCATTGCCGATGTAAGTCATTATGTGCCCATGCATTCAGCATTGGATAAAGAAGCAAAATTACGTGGAAATTCATGGTATTTTCCTCGTTCTGTGGAACCCATGTTTCCGGAAAAGCTTTCCAACGGACTTTGTTCGCTCAATCCTCATGAAGATAAGTTGAGTATGGTGGTAGAAATGCACTTTGACGCCACGGCAAATTTGCAAAAAAGTTTATTTTATCCTGCTGTTATTTGTTCAAAAGCAAGATTAACCTATACTCAAGTGAAACAAGTTCTTTTGGAAAAAGACGTCAATGCTTGTGCAGCTTTGGAAGCGCAAAACGAAGGGACGAATATTTTAAATATGCTCAGTGCCGCCGAAACGTTAGCAAGAATTCTTGCGGAAAAAAGAGTGCAGCGCGGCTGTCTGGATTTTAATCGCCCCGAACCGGAATATTTTTTCGACGCTACAGGTCGTATAAAGGATATAGGGCACAAAGATCAGCATTTTGGGCATCAGCTCATTGAAGAATTTATGATTGCAGCCAATGAAGCTGTGGCAGAGTTTTTAGAAAAAAATGACATGCAATTTTTGTATCGTGTGCATCCTGAGCCTGAAAGTGAAAGATTGCAGTCACTTTTTACAACTTTAGCCACCACTTCCCTTGCGCAAAGTATACCAAAACATGCAAAGGCCAAGGATTTACAAAGTATTTTACAGACCGCTACCGGCAGTGAACAAGAATATATTGTTTCCCGGCTTGCATTACGCACCATGCCGCAAGCACGATATCAACCTGAAAATACAGGTCATTTTGGACTAGCCTCAGAGTCATATTGTCATTTTACCTCTCCCATACGGCGTTATGCCGACATGGTAGTACATCGTGCGCTAAAAGCCTGCCTTGCAATGCAAAAAGGAAAACATGGTTTACATACTGATTTGCTGGATACCGGAACCATCCCCACCGGCTATAAATTGCTTGCCTTGGCAGACTCGCTCAATCTTTGTGAGCGAGCAGCCATGGAAGCGGAACGAGAAATGGCTCGGCGACTTGCCGTTCTGATGCTTCTTGGATGTGAAGGTCAAGAGTTTGAAGGTATTATCGGATCAGTGACAGACTTTGGTATTTTTGTGGAACTTGTACAAATGCCGGTGGAAGGTATGATTCGTATTGCAGAACTTGGCGATGATTTTTTCGAATATGACCCGGAAAGACAAAAACTTATTGGCATTATGAGCGGAGCAAGCTACAGCCTTGGGCAAAATGTGCGTGTGCGACTTAAAGAGGCTAATTTGGGGCGTCTTGAAATATCTTTTTCTCTGCTTAAAGCTTATGGCAATAAAAATCATCAATTACCTCGAAAGCAAGTGGCAAAACTTAAAGGTGGTCGTAAAAAATCATTTAAAAATAAACATAAACAGCGATTTTAAATATTTTCAGGGGGGGGGGGGGGGGGGGGTAAGTGGTGGGTGGCCCGGGAGCCCCCCCCCCCCCCCGCGCCCCCCCCCCAAATAATATAAATAGTAAAAT
>CAYJHV010000162.1:0-1886 GCA_964369825.1 uncultured Desulfovibrionaceae bacterium
TTAAAACTGAATTAATCAGTGTTTTCTTAATATTTGAATAAAGCAAGGCACTAGTATTAACACTTTATCACAAATAATTGATGGAGAGGTTGACGGAGAAAAAATTGTAATTGATTCAATTAAAGCTGGCACAGATACTTCTGTAAAAGTAGCAGCGGCTGGAGCTTTAAAAATTGCTTCTGAAAAGGGAATTTTGCACCAAATCCCCAAAGGAACTCCGTCATGCGTTTTTGCCACTATTGCCACTATAGGCGTTGAGCAGGCGAAAATCGTGTATAAAATCGGTACTGGAGAGTTAAACCTTAAAGACGGCCTTGATGAGGCAGGGCAAATGGCTACAGCAACTGTAGTCGGTCTTGCAGCAAGTACAAAAGGCACCGCAATCGGAGCTGCAGCTGGATCAGTTTTCGGACCGATAGGTGCAGCTATAGGTGGCGTTGTTGGTGGAGCTATAGGATATATGGCTGGATCTAAGTTTGGAGAACTTGTTGCTAAAGGAGCTCAGAAAGTAAGAGATTTCGTTTTGGACGGAGTCAAAAAAGGTTATGATACTGTAAAGTCTGTGGGGACAAAAATTAAAAATTTTTGTGGTAATGTTTGGGAATCAGTTTTTGGTTAAGTTTTATTATTACATACAATTTAGGGAACGGTTTAGGTGAATGTCAAAACTCAAGAGTTGTTCAGGGCAAATTAGAATCAATCACATGGGAACCTGCCTTACCTTCCTCCCCTTTCAAAATTCACTTTCGGCTTATCTTTAACGAGATGAGTTAAAAAATTATAAAAACACTTAGATTTTTATTGTAATTTCATCTTGATTTATTATAGCATAATTGGAATTACCTGTACAGTACGCATAAAATTTAAAATTGTAAGCTCCTGACGCTTGCCAGAGGTAGCTCCCATTTGTTATGTAGAACCCTGCGCAATTCATGGCGAGAAGTATTCAATTACAAAAAAGGACAGTTTATGGCATTACCTCTTGGTTTTCAAATTGGCACAGCCAATGCTCAATTTCGTCGAGCACAACGTGATGATGTGGCAGTGATGATTTCTGATTTTCCTTGTGCTGTGGCAGGATTATTCACCACCAATGCTTTTAAGGCAGCGCCTGTGCTTGAATGTGAGCGAATTTTGGCAAATCCTCAAGCCGATGTGCGTGCGGTGCTTGTTAATTCCGGTCAGGCAAATGCGTGTACCGGTGATGAGGGGCTTGCCAATTGTAAGGAAACCATGCGCCTTATGGCCAAGGAGTTGGATATACAGCCTGACTCCATTTTACCTATGTCCACAGGGGTTATTGGTCATCATCTTAAAATGGATCTTTGGCCGGCTGCGGTAAAAATGCTTAAAGAAAGTCTTGGTACCAAGGACGAAGAGCATTTTACCAAGGCCATGATGACCACCGATGCTTTTCCCAAGTTTGCAGCCAGAGAAGTACATCTTTCATCCGGTACGGTACGTTTGGCAGGTATGACCAAGGGAGCCGGTATGATTTGCCCCAATATGGCCACCATGCTGGCGGTGGTACTGTGTGATGCCGGTCTTGAGCGTGCTGTGTGGCAAAAACTTTTTGTGGATGCGGTGAATATTACCTTTAACCGGGTCAGCGTTGATGGGGATACTTCCACCAATGATACCATACTTGGTTTTGCCAATGGGGCTTCAGATGTCTTTGTACACACAGACAATACGGACGATATGAACATTTTGCGTTCTGCCTTGGAAGAAATTTTGGCATCGCTTTCTTATATGTTGGTACGAGACGGTGAAGGTTCCACCAAGGTCATACGTATCGAGGTGGAAGGGGCTAAGGATAATGATGATGCTGAAAAAGTAGCACGTACTGTGGGGCATTCGCAATTGGTGAAAACGGCTATGTATGG
>CAYJHV010000162.1:1986-4298 GCA_964369825.1 uncultured Desulfovibrionaceae bacterium
AATGCCGATTACAGAACGTAATGCATTCTAAAAAAGGAAAAGATATGTCACAAAGTCAAGATAAAACTCAACATCTCCGAACCCTTGGTACCGGTAAAATGCCTGCTGTCGCAGGTGCTCCCGGTTTGAGTCAATTGGAATGCTTTCCCAATTGCTATGCGGATCGAAATTATATTATCCATATGGCCTATCCTGAATTTACCTCCCTTTGCCCCGTGACCGGGCAACCGGATTTTGGTACCATCAGCATGGAGTACATACCGCATGAAAAATGTGTGGAATCAAAAAGTTTTAAATTGTATATGTTTGCCTATCGTAATCATCAATCTTTTATGGAGACTATAACCAATACCATGCTTGACCATATGTGGGAATTGCTTGAGCCTCGTTGGTGCCGCATCAAAGGTATTTTTGCGCCTCGAGGTGCCACGCATATTCATGTTTTTGCCGAAAGATATAAGGAAGATGTACATAAAGAAGCTGTGCGTACCCTAGTTTTGGAGTGGAAACAAGAAAGCGCAACGCATAAAAGTTTTTGATATTTATGGCCGGTATCAGTATAAGAGTGCAAAGTATGGGCTTTGCAGCCATTATCATGAGCTTGAGTATTTTGCTTTCACGCTTCATGGGCTTATTACGAGATAAAGTTATTTCGTGGCAATTTGGTGCGTCAGGAGAGGCAGATTTATATTTTGCCGCTTTTATAGTGCCGGATTTCATTAACTATCTTTTGGCAGGCGGCTATGTTTCCATTACACTCATGCCCTTGCTTTCCAAACGCTTTTTAGATGATGCCGAAGATGCGTGGCGATTTTTTTCTGCCGTATTTTGGTGGGCACTTTTTGCTGTGGGAACTTTAACTTTGCTTGCCATGATTTTTGCAAAGCCTTTGGCAGCCTTGGTTGCTCCCGGTTTTGATGCCGCACAAAGTGCTCGTTTGACCTTTTTTTTACGGATTATTTTACCGGCGCAAATATTTTTTGTGAGCGGTGCTTGCTTTTCCGCCTTGCTTTTTTTACGCAAACAGTTTTATATACCTGCCTTAACTCCTCTTATTTATAATGGTTTTATTATTGTATGCGGTCTTGCCGTACCCTATCTTGGGCTTGGTGAAGGTATGGTTGGCTTTTGCATTGGCGTTACACTTGGAGCAGGCATTGGCGCATTTGCTTTGCCGTATTGGGCAACATTGCGCCGCAGTACCGAGTTATCTCATAATAATTCACAAGAAAACAAAACTTCGCCTCAAAATGTTCTCGGTGAAGGAGGATATGGTTTACAGCTTTTGACACCGAAGTGGAGTAATTTACGCCATCCGCTCATGCGCTCATTTTTATACATGGCCTTGCCGCTCATGCTGGGGCAATCGGTGGTTATGCTCAATGAACAATTTATGCGTATTTTCGGCTCCATGCTGGACGCCGGTTCGGTATCCTTACTCAGTTATGCCAGACGGATTTCACAAGTTCCCGTGGGTATGGTAGCACAAGCTCTGGCCGTGGCATCATATCCTTTTCTTGCTTCTTTGGCCGCAAAAAAAGATTTTGTTACCTTTAATAATACCTTACGTACCGCCATGCATACCAGCTTCAGCCTGCTTTTACCGCTCAGTGCGTGGATGATTGCCGCTGCCATACCTTGCATGGGTTTTGTCTTTGAAGGCGGTAACTTTTCCTCTGCCGACACTATGCAATCGGCACCTCTCTTACAAATTATGCTTTTTGCCGTACCCTTATGGGGAATACAAATGGTGCTTGGGCGTGCCTTTTACGCTTTGGGTGATACCTTTACCCCCGCCATGCTCGGTACGGTGGTGACCATAATCAGTCTGCCTATTTTTTACTTTTCACTGAGTTATGGAACCCAAGGTATTGCCATTGTTTCCTTGGCAGGTGTGATTGTCTATATTCTCTGTATCATGTATATTTGGCGAAAAAGGCATGGAAAAGATGCTTTTATGGGATTTGGAAGAGATCTGTCATTTATGACAATTTTTTCTTGCTTAAGCGGTCTTTTAGCTTGGCAATGCAGTGAGCTTATTTTACAGCACACAGTTTTTTTACCGTCGATATGGCCATATGTTTTTGCTCTTGCCGGCAGTGCTCTTGTTTTTGCCTTGACGTATATTATATTTTTATATTTTTTCTGTCCGCAACTCTTACAGCCTTTGAGTAATTTTTATCAAAAAATACGCAGAGCCCGCACGTGAATCCGATTTATAATATAAGACCTATCACAGCTGCTTTCAATTCCTGAGAGTCCGGCCTGCGGCGAAGTAATTTTTGTTCATCGTAAGCTATAGTTAAAATAAA
>CAYJHV010000163.1:0-4282 GCA_964369825.1 uncultured Desulfovibrionaceae bacterium
AACAAGGTCACCTTGAGTCTGAAGCATGGGAAGACTTCCTCGACATGTGCGTAGGTCAAGCTAACCTTTGGGCTTGTATGAATATTCAGCCAGAAGAAATTGGCTCTGAAATCATGCCTACCGAACCTTATCTCTTAGGTTCTCACTCCGGTTGCTGCGGTATTTGGGCTTCCGGTCCGGACGAGCCATGGGTACCTGAAGATTACAAAGTGCGTGCTTCCAATGGTAAAGTATACAATCGTATGACCACCGTTGAAGGTCTCTGGACTTGCGCTGACGGCGTTGGCGCTTCCGGTCACAAATTCTCTTCCGGTTCACATGCCGAAGGTCGTATTTGCGGTAAGCAAATGGTACGCTGGTGCGTCGACCACAAAGATTTCGTGCCTTCCTTCAAGGAAACCGGCGACGAACTCAGAAAGCTTATTTATCGTCCTTATTATAACTATATGGAAGGCAAAGACGCTTCTACAGATCCTGTGGTTAACCCAAATTACATCTCTCCAAAGAACTTCATGATGCGCCTTATCAAGTGCACCGATGAATACGGCGGTGGTGTATCTACTTACTACACAACCTCAGCTGCTCTGCTCAACACCGGCTTCCATCTCCTTGGAATGCTTGAGGAAGATTCCTATAAGTTGGCTGCTCGTGACCTTCACGAATTGCTCCGCTGCTGGGAAAACTACCATCGCCTCTGGACAGTGCGCTTGCATATGCAACACATTCGCTTCCGTGAAGAATCCCGTTACCCCGGCTTCTACTACAGAGCCGACTTTATGGGTCTTGACGACAGCAAGTGGAAATGCTTTGTAAACTCAAAGTATGATCCTGCTACCGGCGAAACCAAGCTCTTCAAAAAGCCTTATTATCAAATCATTCCCATTGAATAGGGAGTAAATGTCAGTCCTCCTTCCTTTGTTCTTGAACGGGGAAGGAGGATATAACCTTATGACTTTACATATTTAAAGAGTTGTGGGGTTTTACGCCTGCTCCTTGCTTTGGTGTGAAAGGATATAATGTTTGGGGCGGCTGAAAAGTCGCCTTTTTTGTTTTGCCATAAACATAAAATTTATGGTTTGATTATTCGTAAAAACACTGATTTTCATTTTATTTTTTACAAAAAAATATTGCACTGTTTTTGTTAAAATTAATTAACGGCATAAAAGAAAGTGCACTATTTTTTCTAAAAAAATAAAATCAACAAAGCAGTGTTTTGTTACTGTAGGAGGATTATAGGATGTCCAACTCCATCCTCGTCGTAGGTGGTGGCTTCTCCGGTCTCACCTCAGCCCTTGAGGCGGCAGAATTGGGTTATGATGTATACATCGTTGAAAAAAGCCCATTTCTTGGCGGCAGAGTGGCACAACTCAATAAATATTTTCCAAAACTTTGTCCTCCCTCATGTGGCTTGGAAATTCAATTCCAGCGCATCAGGAAAAATCCGCGCATAAAAGTGTTTACCATGGCAGAAGTGGTGGCTTTTAAGGGGACTAAAAATAATTATACGGCAACGGTACGCATTAAGCCTCGCTTCACTGCACCGCATAATGTGGACTATACCTTGCTGGCTTCCAGTATGGATGGCGAAACTGCCAACGACTTTGACTTTGGTTTGTCAAAGC
Source organism: uncultured Desulfovibrionaceae bacterium (assembly GCA_964369825.1). Taxonomy (GTDB): domain Bacteria; phylum Desulfobacterota; class Desulfovibrionia; order Desulfovibrionales; family Desulfovibrionaceae; genus CAYJAD01. The sequence goes on from CAYJHV010000163.1 coordinate 1,623, forward strand.
GCAAGGCATTGTATCGCTCCATGCCTTTCGCTTTTCCGGGACGTTTTGTGCTTGATCCCAAAACCCTCACCAAGTCTGATTTTATCAAATTGACTCGTCAAGGTGATTGGGATTTAAAAGAAGAAGAGCGCAGCATTGAGCTTAATGTGGGATCGGTGGTCATTGCCACAGGATGGAAACCTTATGACATGAAAAAGCTCAGCAATCTTGGAGCAGGAAATGTGAAAAACTGTGTTTCCAATATGCAGCTTGAGCGCATTGCCTCACCTTTTGGACCAACACAAGGCAAAATTGTCCGTCTTTCCGACGGAGCGGTACCGCAAAAAATCGCCTTTGTGCAATGTGCAGGTTCTCGTGACGAAAATCATTTGAATTACTGCTCTTATATTTGCTGTATGGCTTCCCTTAAGCAAGCTCAATATTTTGCCGAGCAAAATCCCAACGTACAAGTGACGGTGTTCTATATTGATTTGAGAACTCCCGGACGCTATATGAATGTGCTTGAAAAAGTACAAAGTTTGCCCAATGTATCCTTTGTTAAAGGCAAGGTGGCAGACGCTGTTCAAGGTGAAAATGATACCGTTATCCTCACGGTGGAAGATGCCATTAGGGGTGAAAAGCTGACATTAACCTATGATATGGCAATACTTGCCACAGGTATGCAGCCCACTTTATCAGAAGAAAAAGTTCCATTCCCCGTTGTCATTGATGAAGACGGTTTCATAACGGGCGGTGAAGAAGCAGGGATTTTTGCTGCCGGCTGTGCTCGTATGCCACTTGATGTTATGCGTTCGGCTCAGTCTGCAACCTCGGCTGCCATGAAGGCTGTACAAACGGTAAAAGGGGGTAGCTAAAGCATGGCCACAAAAATAGGTGTGTATTTTGACGCACAAAATATCGGCGGTGGCATTGACCTTGATGCTCTTGCCCTCTCCGTGAGTAAAAAATGGGGAGATTTTACTCCCATTGTGAAATGTTATCCGGTGCTAGCCAATGTTATCAAGGATATTCAGGACGATATAGCTGCCAATGAATTGGATGGCGTGCTCATTTGCGGTACAAGCCCACGTAATGATACTGCCGTTTATTCTTTTGGTGAAGTTATGGTGGAGCGGGTCAATTTACGTGAGCAATGTGTGCTTGCCTATAAGAATCCCGACGGCTCTGCTTATGGCGAAAAAGAATTGATTGCTCCTGTGCTTTTGACTCAAATGGCAGAAGATTATGTGCATATGGGTGTTGTAAAATTACAAAAAGCCACTCCGCCTGAAGGTGCCGAAAATAAAGGCATCAGAAAGGTGCTCGTAGTGGGCGGTGGTTGGACAGGTCTTACCTCTGCCATGCAGCTTTCCAAAGCCGGCTATGAAGTTGTGCTGGTGGAAAAGCAAGACAAGCTTGGCGGACATGTACAGAATATTCCCAATGCCAGCCCCTTACAAGCTCCTTGGACTTTACCGCAATCTTCCGGATTGGATTTTAAAATTGCTTCCGTACAAGGCGATAAAAATATTACCGTCTATACCTCTGCCGGCATGGGCAAATTGTCCGGTCAACCCGGTGAATTTGAAGCACATATCCATACCGCAAACGGTGAAGTTGTGGTGGAAGTCGGTGCTGCGGTGCTTGCCAGCGGTTGGACGCCCCTTGATGCCAAAAAATATTTGGCTCCCATGGGATATGGGGTATTACCCAATGTGTACCATGCCGGAGAGTTTGGAAAGCTTTTACGTGAAGGGAAAATTAATCCCAAGCGTGTAGCCTTTATCCTTGATACTACTCTTGCCGAAGAAGCAGCCAAAGCCGCTTGCATGGAAAACAGCGATCCCGAAGGTTTGCCACAAGAAAATGCCTCCGGTGCTGCCGAAGCTCAGGACGCAAAGGTTGAAGGTGCCGAAGGCGAAGAAGAAAAGTACATTAAAGAAGATTTGGAATGCATCAAGCATTTGACCTATTCCAATTCCGTTTCTTCCATTGCCGCTTTGCGCCTTGCCAATACGGTTTGCGATAAAAATGAAGGTGCGCAAGTCTTTATTATCTACAAGCATATGGTGGTACAAGGTATTTTGGAGCGTTATTACAAACATGCTCAAGAACGCCTTGGTATAATGATGACCAAAGCAGATGTTACAGCCATTGCCAAGGGGCAAGGTGATGCACTCACCGTTACCTGTGAAAATACCTTGCTTGGCATGGATTTTGACCTTGACGTGGATGCAGTGGTCTTACCCACAGGCATAGTACCAACCACCGCCAAGGAAGCGGTAATGCAATTTGATTATCGCCAAGGACCTGATTTCCCCGATTTGGGATTGTTCAACGGCTTTAGTGATTCCAATTACATTTGCTTCCCTTACGAAACACGTCGTACCGGTGTTTATGCCGCCGGTTGTGTGCGTCAGCCCATGACTATGGATGCTTGCGAAGAAGACGCTTACGGTGCCGCTTTAAAAGCCATTCAGTGCATCGAAGCCGCCGATCATGGCGTGGCAGTGCATCCTCGCTCCGGTGATTTGTCCTATCCCATCTTCAACTTTGTGCGCTGCACCCAGTGCAAACGCTGCACGGAAGAGTGTCCTTTCGGCGCTCTTGATGACGATGAAAAAGGCACACCCAAGCCAAATCCTGCTCGTTGCCGTCGTTGCGGTACGTGTTTTGGTGCT
>CAYJHV010000164.1:0-1817 GCA_964369825.1 uncultured Desulfovibrionaceae bacterium
CGTAATAAACGTGAAAATTGTTTTGTCCAGAAATTCCAATCATGAGCACCTTGTGCTTCTTCATATTCAAACTTGAATTTCTTCTTTTCCAAAAGCTTATGTACATTTTGATTATCTTTAAGCACTGCCGGATCTTGTAATCCGGTAGTAATAAGTATTTGTTTTGGGATATTTTTACTATTTTTCCTTTCAAGAACATAGGCTACGGAGTTTTTATTCCAAGTGTTTTTATTTTTGGCGTAATTTCCCAGTAATTTATTAATTTGCCATTGCTCGGGATGTAAACGAATATCCAAAACACCACTGGCGGAGGCGGTGGAAGAAAAAGTTTTTGGGTGTTTTAGGCTTAACAAAAGAGCTCCATGTCCGCCCATGGAAAGACCGGCAATGCCTCTTTTTCCATTGCTTGGCAAAAGAGCATCCACATGCGGCACCAGTTCTTTGAGCATGAAACTTTCAATCTGACTCTTTTTTTGCAATGGGCTATTCACATACCAACTATATTCTCCGGTACTTGGGGCAACAATTATCACCTTTTTTTCATCGGCAATTTTTTGTAATTCCTTGCCCATGTGCACATTCCAATCTCTTCCGTTACCTGTGGCACCGTGTAAAAGATAGAGCACAGGAAATCGTGCATTACTTTGCTTCACATCATTTTTCTGTAAACTTTGGGCAATGAGTGTTTCCACCGCAGGAGGATTATCGGCATTTTTTTGCACAGCGACAATATTTGCCGGAGCGTTCTTTTGCTGTACAGGTGGATATTGTTCTCCTCCGGTTGCTTGTGCAGTGGATACAAATGGCTTCCAGTCAGAAATATTTTTTTCTTGACGCATTGCCACGGAAATAACTTCTGCTTTTTTCGGTTCAGGATTTGGCAAATAAGCAATATATTCAACTTTTTTCTTTTGAATGTGTGACGTAAAAGTAATGGTATTGGCCTTTCCTGCCACAGGAATAAGCGGATTTCCTTTCACATCGTCAAGGCGAGCCGCCCCTACTTTTTCATTCAAGGTGGGTATCATATAATTGGTAATGAGCCGCCCGCCGGCAAAGGTTAAGTGTATGTTGTCCTTGGCACGTACTCGAATGGTTTTATTATTTTTGCCCGTTATGAAGCTGATAAATTTACCTTTATCGGTGAGCAGCATATGCGTATCCACAAAAGCTGCTGCAGGATAAAAAGAATTTACCTCCTTAAAGACTTTGTTTATGCGTTTGATATTTTTAGCATATGGTTCTTTAAGCATAATGGGTAAACCTATCCAAACCACTTTGCGGTTTTCGGAGGTGGCAAGTTCCAAAAAATTAATGGTGCGCATGGAATATACTTCTTCCCAAGCGTCTGAACTGACTCTGTACCATTTTTTATCCACAATTAAATCTTGTGGGTCATTGGCGCCGATACAAACAATAACCACATGCGGATTATGCTGCTTAAGGAGCTTTTTCAAATTGTCCGGCCAGTGAAAAAATCGTTGATTGGACAAACCGGTAGAAACTTTTACCCTGTGCACAATTTCCAAATCGTTTCGGTGCTTAAGAGCAGTTTGAATAAGTGGAACAAGCCCTTGCATCATGGAGTCACCCACGAGCAAAATTTTCTTTTTTTGACCGAGGTCAGGCAAAAAAGTGGTATATTCGTCAAGAGCCATTTTAGTTGGCGCAGGCACAATATTTTGAGGGTCATAAAAGGCGTAATGCACAGGAGTTGACTCAACAGGAGTTGTTATCTCCTTAGGTTGCATTTCTTCCTGTGGTTTTGCCACTTGAGACGGTACATCGACCTTCTGCTCTTTTTTGTCTTCTATGGG
>CAYJHV010000164.1:1917-4275 GCA_964369825.1 uncultured Desulfovibrionaceae bacterium
CGTAATTTCAGCAATTTTTGAACTGTGCAGACCAAAAATTTCTTTATAATATTTTAGCACAGACAGCCATTGTTCATCAAAAGGCTTATGGGCTTCCAAAATTTGTTCCTGACTAAGTTCGGTAATAAAATCATTTACCGAAGTCATAAGAGTGCTTATGCCACTTGCCTTACCGGCATTTTCTATAATTTCACTTACATGCGCAAAAATAGGATATTCATTGCTGGCATCTTCAAAATACAATGAAAAGCGATGAGATTCTATAAAAAGCATACAAATAAGTATGCTTATATAATAATAAAAAGCTTTTCGCCCATAAAGTACCGCACCTTTCTTCGAGGACGAACTTTTTGAACTGTCTTGAGCAGTTTTAGGAGTATTCTTATGTGTGAATGCCTTTTGTTCTTTTGGCTTTGGTTCCGCAGCAGATTTTGCCTCCAAAACCTTTTCTGCCAATACTTGAGCAAGAGGCACACTTTCATGTTGCTGAGGCTTTTCCTTTAGAATTCCCAATTCATCGTCATTTTTGGATATTTTTACAGGAAGTACATTCTCTTGTATGGCAGCACTATCCTTTTGTGTATTGACAAAAGATACTCCCACGCGAGATTTTTGTGTAATATCTCTATCTTGTAATGTTTTACTTGCAAGAGACTTTTTACGACCGGCTTTTTTCTGCGCAGATCGTTTTGTGGCTTTGACAACATTTTTTTTATTTTTTTTATGTGCGTTTTTTTTCATAGTGCAACCTAAAATTGAAAGTAAATAAAGGGTAAAACGCCATCGGGTCCAAGTTTTAAGATAAGCGCACACAATATCACAAAGACTGTAATTTGTAATGGAGCCCATTGTTTATGAATGATGCTCACAAAAGCCCTAAAAAGGTGGGCTCCGCCCATTTGCGTTAACATGGTGCAAAAAATAGCTACAAGCACAAGCACTTCAAAACCGCCGCCTTGGGTATCCCATAAAGCAATGCGTTCAATCATTTGCATGGCTATTTCCGCACTGTCTGCCCTAAAAAATATCCACAGCACACATACAAAGTGAAAGGTTAAAAACCAGCAAACAAGTGCATACGGTATGGAAAATATTTTTGATTTAAAAAAGTTGTGCCTTTCTTCATTCTTTGTTTCGCCCATACTACGTTTACCTTGGGAAGTATCTTTACCAAACAAAGCACATATACCTTGCCATGCGTGGACAAAAGCCAGGCCGATTCCATGCATAACACCCCAAATTAAAAAACGTAAATGCGATCCATGCCACAATCCGCCAAGTGTCATGGTAATGATCAAATTTACTGTCTTACTGCCTTTTCTGCTCCCACCAAGTGGAATGTACAAATAATCCCTCAGCCAAGTGGATAAAGTTATATGCCAGCGTCGCCAAAAATCTTGTAAACTTAAAGCAAGATAGGGCGCATTGAAATTTTGCGGCAAACGATAGCCCATAAGTCGTCCAACCCCCACAGCCAAATCGGAATAGCCCGAAAAATCACAATAAATTTGCATGGCATAAGCATATACACCCACCAAAACCGTGAGAGAAGAGTAGCTGTGCGGTGTGGAAAAGACATTGTGAACAATATGTTCCGACAAATAACTTGCCAACACAATTTTTTTAAATAAGCCGCTAATGATAAAAGTAAAGCCAAGAATAACATCTTGCTCTCGATTATCCAGCGTATCTTCAAAATTTTTTGGCAAAAAAGTTTTGATGAGTTCGGGATTTTTCGCTGTTTCTCCCCGTAATTGCGGAAAGAAATCTTTGGCACGTAATATGGGACCTGCCAAAATAGTGGGAAAAAAAGAAACAAAAAGGAAAACATTAAAAAAACTTTCCACCTTAGCCGTGGGATTGCGATATTGATCTATGGCATAGGAAAGTCCTTGAAATGTATAAAATGAAAGCCCTATGGGGAAAAGAAATTCAGCACTTGAAATTATGTCATAAAGCGGAATACTTAAACCGACGGTGTGCAAAAAATCTTCTAAATTTGTTAAGAAAAATTCATAATATTTATAGAAAAGCAACAAAGCCATATGAATGGCAATATTTACCCCCAAAATACACTGACTTGTTTTCTTTTTATCCTTATAATGTTGTACAAGTCCAACGGTGAGCCAATTCAAAACAGCCACCAACAGCAATAAAGGTAGAAATGTCATTCCCGCCGATGCATAAAAAAATACATTAAAAATCAAAAGTAAGGTTTTATATGATATTGTCCCTTTACGCACAAAAGCATGTACCAAGAGTACAAGCGCAAAGAAAAAGGCAAAAGAAACCGTGACAAAGTTCATGTTAAATTCCCTAAGCTAAAAATTATTGTATGAAAGGTGTGAAATTTATTTT
>CAYJHV010000165.1:0-4273 GCA_964369825.1 uncultured Desulfovibrionaceae bacterium
ACTTAACTATTTTGATTCACAGTCTTATTTTACAAACGTATTGACTTGTGTAATAAATTTTGGGATGACGTGAATAAGCTTGTAGACTGGCACCTGTCGACAAATTTCTTAATAAAAAGTTACAACGTAAGGTAAGTGCCGTTGGTAATCCAAGTTATCCTGCGTTAGCCATGCTTAAAATCCTCTTGTTGCAGCGTTGGTATGCGTTAAGTGATCCGGCTATAAAATGCATGGAAATGCGTTTTTCAGCATCGACTAATTATACTTGGAACAAAATATTTCCATTGCCTATGCTGCAACACATAGTGGCGGCATTTTTCTCCATAATGCAGAAGGCTTTCTGTATTATCCAAAGCGTTTTTTAATGTTTTTGCCAAGTGCCTTGCATTGCCTGCTTCAAAAAAATATGCCGGTACCATTTTCATCTCCTCATGAAATACCGGCAGATGAGGAAGAACAAGTGCTTTTCCAAGGCTCATGGCTTCCACAAGTTTTATGGGCGGTACCATGGTACACACTTCCACCGGTAATCGTGGAATACACACCAAAGCGCATGGCTTAAGAAGTGCCCTTGCTTCATCGGGGCTTACTTTTCCATAAAAATGCACATTATTTTGTAAGCCTAATTGCCCTGTCAATAATTTAAGCCGTGACTGAGCTTTTCCTTGCCCCACAATGTGTAAAAAAACATCTTGGTAAGTATTTTTCAATTCACTCAAAGCGTATAAAAGAATATCTATACCTTCATAATCCACCAAGGCTCCGGCGTACCCCAGATGTCGAGGCATAATTTTTTGTTCAGAAATAGGGCGGATGCGCTCACTATCCACACAGTTGGGGAGCACATGCACATTTTCATGATTTATTTTTAAATGTACAAATTGCGCCAATGCTTCTGAAATACAAAAGATACGATTTGCTTTTTGCGCCACATATTCTTCAAGGTATAAGCCCAAATGATAGGCAAATGTGTATGCATACATGGGATGTTGTGCTTTACGTGAAAGTTCCCAATGCCCACGCATTTCGTATTGAAAAGGTATGTTAAGCCAATGCGCTGCCAGCAAAGCCGGAAGTGCATTCACATAATTGGAAGCGGCATGAATGCAGGCTACTTGGAATTTTTGGGCATAGCGCACAATACTTTTGGCTGCATTGTATACAAAGGAAATGAGATTTATATATTTGTAAAATTTACTATATTTATGCGAGCGTTGAACATGGTAATAATGTATGCCTTGATATTCGGTCAAAAGGGAGCTTGGGTTGCAAGCCGTGGGAAAATGATTCCAAGGATATCCCGCTTGAGTCAACACCTGCACATCTACGCCGTGCTTTTTTAAAGCTACAAGTATTTCGTGAGTGCGTATGGTATAGCCACTGACATGATAGGGCAGGCAATTGGCAGCAACATACAGTAAACTGTGAGGTTTTGCATGGTAAGTCGCAAAACGATGTTTGCAAAAAAGCTTTTCCAAACGCTTTGTGACATTTTTTATATACAATTCATAAAGTAACATATTCAAAATATATGATGCATTTATTGTGAAGGTGGCGGAACATAAATTGTTTTGCCCATATCTTCAACATGAGAAGTTGATAATTTATTACTCTGAAATAAATCAAGTAATTCTGTTGCGGTAATAATATCATAATCTTTGGAAAGCCTTTTTACAAAGGTATGGTATTGCTCAACTCTTTTGAAATCCTTGTAAATGGCATAATTGTTTTCGTTCCAATGCAAAAAAGACCATGAATGAAGTAAGACCACAAGAAAATTATTGGATCGATCTATGCTTGTGGGAAAAAAGGAAAGCCAACGAGGCAGAAGTTGTAGGTAGCCGGAGGAAGGATAATGCAAACGTACTCTATATTTTTGTTTTCTCAAGAAATTTTGTTCGGTTACCGGAACTTCGTAAACACCGTTGGACCATTGAAAAGGATGATTTTGTTCTATGCTGAAAGGGCATTGACCATTGCGCATGGCTACCACAGAATTATTGAAAGAAAGCGGAATATTACATTTTTTCAATGCACTGAGTGTACCTGCATTCCAGCGGAAAGATCCGGCACGAAAAGCACGCACAGGTTTTTTTGTTATACTTGCCATAAGTTCCGAAAAAAATTTTACAACAAAAAGGTTTTGCTGCGCATCAAAAAAATTCATGTGCCTCTTGCTTTGATGCAGCCCATGTTTTTTTTTGAACGCACCGGGAAGATATTCGGGATGCGTATGCAATTGTACATCTTGCCCTTGAATGAGAAGCCATTCGATGACTTTTTGCACTTCAGCTAAATCTGCATATGTAGCGCATAAATCCACAAAAAAAGTGTGTTTTATACCATAAACGTCTCCTACTGCACACATTTCGGCGATACCGACGGTACCTTGCTCATGTTTACCCCACATTAAACGTTCAACGTGCTTTTCACTGGCACGACGAGGAAGTGCTTCGGTATCAACGGTGAGCAATGCATAACGGTTATTTCTCATAAGCATATCTCTATAAATATTCAATAAATATGTTGATAATCAAATGAAATATAAAAAATAGTAAATTTTATTCTGAATGCAAGGATGCGCTGAGCATACTTTCATAAATATTCGGTAAATAAATTATTTATGAAGCACGCCCATCTGCTTATAGTCTATTGAAAGAAAATGAGAGAGAACATGATATGTTCATTTGTTTTTAAAGTCAATTATTCAACTTAATAATGTTATGGAAACAGTCATATTTTCAAAATCTCCTAAAGAAATACAAGTAGTTCCGTAACGCCACATGAGATAATCACGTTTTTGCTTTTTATAGTTATTACTGTGCAACGTCCCCCAAGAAGGTAAGTATTCTACCAGCCAATGCAGATGCGAAAAAAAAGCAAAATCCGCTGTATCTGTTATTAATACAGGGATAAATTTTGTATTTTCTCGCAAAAACTCTTGAACTTTGCCGCACAGTTTCCTTTGCTCCTCCTTGCTTATTCCTTCCGATAAAATAAGTAAGCACTTTCTATGCTTATAATCAGAGATGAGGGCGTGTTTTAAATCCTGACGCCAAGCTCGAGGATTTAAAAGTTTATGCGTTCTGTAAAAATTAAGAAAAATATATATATTTTGCCAAAGCCATGAGTGAGGCTGCAGCAAAGCAAGCGATGCATAATACTTTGAAATAAAAGTCCATGTGGGACCTTTGTTCCATGAATGCCGTTGTACAACACCTACATCTTTGGCACCATTAACAAGCTCCAACAAAGCATTGGCGGCTTGCTCTGCACCGCAAAGTTGCAAAGTGCAGGTAACTTTTTTATCCATTGTGAGCACAGTATGCAGTGCTTTTTCAATATCTTCCCTGTCTTCACTTAAACAAAGCACCGTGGAAGAATTGTCCGACACCAACTGCGCACGCCGAGCTTGGTCATCGGCTAAAAGTGTGTTGGGCAAAAGAAGGGTGGGAATTTGCGCTTGTACCACTTCACAGCAAGTATTGTATCCTGCTGCGCCAATGAAAACGTCAAAAGCACGCATCACACGTACCAGAGGGTAAATAGATACAGGCATAACTGTATTTGGCAAAGGCATACTGTTGACCGCCATGGGCGAACAGGCCCAAACAACGGTATAACCCCATTTTTGTAGCAATTCTATACAAATTTTCCCCACACTGTGAACATCACGCACATTGCCGGAACCAAGGCTGAGAAGCGCAAAACGCCCTTGAGCAGAAAGCCCAAGCTCTTGACGAGCACTTTTTTTATCTAATATTTCCTCATTTTTCAGCAAAGTGACAGGAGAAAGACAGAGTCTATTATCCATTGCCCGAGGATTTTTCGCCATATCATGAATATGTGTGTCAAGCGTGGAAACAAGTTCACCGGGTTCTAAAATAAGGTCAAAAAAATGTGGATCTATGGAGGGTTTTTTGGTGTTTTTCTTAAATAATCCACGATGTGACCAAACCAGTTTTGCCTTACCAAAGGCTTTGCAAGCACCCAAAAAACCAATATATGGCCAAGTCCCGTCAAAAACAATAATATGCGGTTGCACACGCTCAAGCACCATGGAAAGACGAAAGGCCAGCTCCGTATTCCATGCGTAGTTACTGTTGGTGCTCCAAGTTTGCGAAACAAAGTATTCGGCATCAAAACCCATATCTTCTATTACTTCCACGGCAGAAGCAAGAGAAAAGAAAGTTATCTCTGCTTTTTTGCGTAAAGCTTTGGCATATGCAAGACAACGATTCATATGTCCCATACCCGAGCCATTAATATTAAA
>CAYJHV010000166.1:0-3872 GCA_964369825.1 uncultured Desulfovibrionaceae bacterium
AATGCAGATTGGCATTGGAAGCCGGGCATGAATTTGCTCACCATGGTTATTTTCACGAAAATCCTACCTTGCTTGAACGTGCTGAAGAAAAAAGACTTATGGAGCTTGCTCTGAAAACTTACAAAAATCAATTGGGCGTAGAGCCTGTGGGTTATCGCTCACCTTATTGGGATTATAGCGAAAACACCCTCGATCTCATTGAGGAATTTGGTTTCTTGTATGATAGTAGTCTTATGGCCAGAGACAGTGTTGTGTACCGTCCACAGCGTTGGCAAATTCGTTGGGAACAAGGCAACGTGGCAGGTCCGGCAAGTAAAGTTCTTGAAATTCCGGTAAGTTGGTATTTGGATGACTTCCCTGCATTGGCTTATACAGGTAATCAAGAAGGTATGAGCGATACGGATTCTGTGTTGCGTCGCTGGAAAGATATTTTTGATTATATCTATCATAATGAAGAAAATGGCGTTTATGCCACCGCTTTACATCCGCAAATTATTGGTCAGGCTCATCATATGGTTATGCTTGAAAAACTCATTCAGCATGTAATGACCTATGACGGCGTATGGTTTGCCACTTGCGAAGAAATTGCAAGAACTTATGTGGATGACGAAGAAGATAAACGTTTAATGGCTTTGCCTGATGCACGCGGCGTTGAGCCTGTACCTTCTTACTACAAGTGGCCAAAATAACAATGTAGCTTTATCTAAATAAGCTAAATTATATGGGAATTATGATTGACGTAATTCCCATTTTTTTTACTCCATTTTTTTTAATATGAGCTATCTCTTTGAAGATGTTACATTAAACTTAAATTTTGCACACTTGTTTTTTTGTTGAAAACAAGATACTTTTTTAACGGTTCTTTATAATCTTGGAATAATGTTTCGCAAAGTCTTTTGGAGAATAGTACCGTGTTAGATATAAATAGCCTTACTCACTCTATGCTTTTTTCAAGTGTCCAACAGCATTTTCCCATTGATAATCTTCAAGAAGAGCAAAGTCGTACCATGTCCATTTGTGCCTTTATTTATGGTGACAATACCATAGAAGAAGCTTGGGGAAAAAATACTTTACAATGGTTTAAAACTTATCCCGAATTCACTGATTTGGCGGTGAATTTTTTGCATTCTGACCATACACAACTTCGATGTATGCATGTGGAAGACGCAAAATCATGGTGCCTTATTTCCATGATTCCCGAAAGGGCGCGTTTTCCTAAGCCAAGAGTCATTGTCACCTGCCAGCACATTGAGCCGCCTTATGGCTTAAGCCTTCGAGAATTGGACGTGCTTACCTTGCTCAGTGCCGGATTATGCAATCCTGATATAGGGCGTTATCTTTTCATCAGTCCCAAAACAGTGGCCAAGCATGTGGAAAATATTTTTGTCAAATTGCAAACCCAAAATAGATTTCACGCCAGTTTACTTGCTTCAAAACAAGGGCTTATACGTTATCCCACTCCGGGTAAATGCCAAGAAGGTTATTCCACCATCATAAATCTTGAATTACAAGCCACACATCAAGATAAAAAACAAGACTATGTATTACCGGCACGCTGTTTGCTTGCACCTCGTCCCATTCTTATCGGAATTCCTTTGCCTTTATCGGGTATCGGCAGTAGTGACGGGGCAGAGATGCTCAATGGTTCCGCAGTGGCTGTACATGAAATTAACGCTCGAGGCGGTATTCATGGACGTCCGGTCAAAATATTTGTGACCAATTATGACATACAGGATCCTTTCTCCATTAAAGCTGCCTATTCAGACCTTATTAACCACGAAGTGGACGCCATATCTGCCGGTTATTCTTGTGTGCAAAAAAAAATTCATACCATGGTAGGAGATTATGGTGCCCCTTACTTACATGCGGCGACCTTGGAAGATGTGGTCAATGAGGTAAGAAATTGCCCCACAGAATTGGGAAATATTTTTCAAACATGCGCCAGCGATGTTAAATATGGTCCGGGTATGGCACGTTTTATAACGAAGCTTAGTGTTGCCTCCGCATGGCAACCGATCAAAAAACATATCACGGTGCTCATACCGCCTTGGGCCAATTTAGACATTGGACTTACGGAGACGGAAAGAATTCTTGATCGCCACGGTTTTAGCATTGATATTTTATCTTCCATCGCCATTGAAAAAAAAGATTGGGTGGGCGTTTGTCAAGAATTACAAAGAAGCTCTCCCGGCGTTGTTATGCTTGCTTCCTATCTTGCCGAAGACGGAATCGCTTTTCAAGAAGCTTTTTCCGACAATCCTTTTCCTGCCTTGATTTATATGCTGTACAATCCTTCAGCCGCATGTTTTTGTTCAACATTGGATGCAAAAGCAGAAGGTGTCATTTGGGCCACCACCTCAGGCATTTATACCGATCATATGGGCATGAATTTTCGACATAGCTATGCACAAATTTTTGGAACCCCTCCCGGAGAATCCCACGCCGGTCTTGCCTACGACAGAGTTCATATCCTTGCCAATACCTGGGCACGTGCCAATAATCCACGACAATTTGATAAAGTTATAAATGATTTACGTTCCACAGTATATAGAGGAGTCAACGGAGCTTATTTCTTTGGCAATGCCGGACAGGCGGCTTTATCTTTTCCCGACGATACCAAGGATATGTCCATAAGCAAAGCTCAACTTATTTTCCAAATCCAAGCAGGTAGGCATCGCATTTTATCTCCAACACCCTATAACGATGGAAAATTTATTTTACCACCATGGTTTAAAACATTAAAATAATAAATTATCTTTGATTTTTACAAAGCCTGCTCCGCAAATTTATATTCATGGTGCAGGCTTTGCTTAAATCAACGGGAGTTTATTATGCGAGTTTAAAAGGATAAGCAGGACCTTCGCAAGGATTGGCATTGGTTACCCATAAGGTCTTTTCGTTCAAATCCATGGCAACGCCATAAATGGAACAAAAACGGCTCATGGGGGCATCTTCGCTGTCACCGTGACTACAGACAGAATCGGGGGTATTGGTATGATCGGAAAGTATCTTCCAAATGGCATCCAAGGTAAAGGGTTCGGTATGATTCAGTAGTTTGCGGCGCATAATATTATAGCGAATAAATGTGCATGGCAGACCGGCTTTTAAGGTGTCTTCAGCCATAAATAATGGGGAAAGATAATGGTTGGTATGGCACAGCGGTTCTTTTTCTGCCAAGAGCACATCAAAATTATCCGGTGTATATTCAAAGCTGAGCACCATACCACAACTACTGCCGATGGTAAAACAGCCGGCGCCGGCACGTTTTGGCGTGGTGAGTTTATTCAGTGCATTACTGATGGATGTGGAATTCAAGATGCCTCTGTATAAAATATGTAAGGGGACGCCAATTTGTCCTCTGCCCACACTCAATGCATTTAAGCATACACCCACACCTTTTGAATTCAACCCTTTACCGCCAACCATACCGGCTTCGGATACGGTGAGAATGCTTGGAAGCGGCTCTTGGTGTATTTCAAGAATAACCGTTGCCGGACGGCAATCAATAATCCAATCCCAAGTTTGTGCAAGGTAGGTCTTTGCATCGGTCATTTCCGGCAAGAAAGCAAGGGTACTGCAACCGTCAGGCAAGGCAAACATAAGCTCGCTGCGACAATTGAGTGCCAAAATATCTTCATAGGTTAAGCCACAGCCTTCGGCTATGCCACGCATTTCTTCCAAAGCGTCGGGCAAATATGCCGCAATGGATTCTTCAAAGCGCAAAGCTTTTTTCTTGGCGTTTTCCCAATCAAGTGCTGCATATGTCTCAAAAAGCTTTGAATACAGGGCAATGCTCACATCAATTTGCGCTTTTGCCGCAGATCCATGCTGTTTACCTCTTTCGTGTGGGGTACCTTTTAATATTATGTGAG
>CAYJHV010000166.1:3966-4235 GCA_964369825.1 uncultured Desulfovibrionaceae bacterium
TCGATTTTAAGTTTCTTGGGGGTTGACAAAGAGCCACATAAAAAAGTTTTCCCCTCCCCCACAAAATCAGAATTTTGTGTAAAGTAACAACAAAAAGCAAAACTGCTATAACAGTTGCTATTAATTACAGTCGGAATGCCTTGGTTGGCTAATCAGTATTCACAAAAAATTTTAGAAATGGCACGTTAGAGGGCTATTTAACTCTTGTCAATGGAGCGAGTCTGGGTTAATGCTTAGGGAGTATGTGTTTTTGTGTAGGTCACATCTGA
>CAYJHV010000167.1:0-4230 GCA_964369825.1 uncultured Desulfovibrionaceae bacterium
ATATTTATTTGTAAAATAGTTTTTGCCAATTAAATTATTCTATGCTATTCAATCAACATGAAAGTAAAAAAAGCCATACAACGAGTAGATCTTCAAGTGGCACTTCTTGTCGCTGTTTTTGTTGTGATTTCTTGTTTTGTCATATTCTATTTTGCATACACCCTAAGTTATAAACAGATGGTTGTGTCATTGGCAGATAGGGTACATTCCATCGCTATGTATGTTGACAAAAAAATATCTGCGTCCATTTTCAAGGACATCAACTCACCGGATGATATGCAAACACCTGCTTATGAAGAAGCGCATGAATTTTTATCAGATGTTCGAGAAGCTTCCACTGCTCAATATATCTATACTGCCACCAAAAATGAAAAAGGTGTTTTTATCTATCATATTGATGGATTGTCATATGGAGATCGCCATTTTAGAAAACCCGGTGATCTCATTGAAGAAGACTTTCAAGATGATTTGGCAAAAGCCCTGACAGATACCGTTGTTTTGCCAAATGATATTAAAAAAACAGCGTGGGGAGATGTTTTTGTTGCCTACTACCCAATTCATGGCAAAGATAACAAGGAAGTTATCGGGGCTTTGGGTATTGAATTTCCTGCAAAAAATGAGTACAAGGCCTTCCAATATATCAGAAATATGACTCCTTTAGTTATTCTTGTGGCTTGCATACTTGCTTTTTTTACCTCACGTTTTTTATTTAGACGTATTTCAAATCCTCACTTTAAAGATCTTTCAAATACGGATGCATTGACATGTCTTAAAAATCGTAATGCATATGAATTGGATATGGAAAATCTTATACAATCGGAGCGAGTTGAAAATTATGCCATTGTGTTGGCGGATTTGAATGGTTTAAAAGCTGTTAACGATAAGTTTGGTCATAAAAAAGGCGATGAATATATTAAAAATTTCGCAAACATTCTTATTGAACATAATAAGGAAGATTATGTGAATTATCGCATAGGTGGCGATGAGTTTGCTATTTTCTTTTTTGATCCCTATGAAAGTGTTGTGCTTGATTTTATTCAAGTAGTTAAAACTTCGCTTCAAGAAAAAACAGAAGCCGACATGCCTTTTTGCAGTGTTGCCATGGGCTATGCTTTTTGTGATAAGTTGACGGCAGATTCATTGGAAAAAACTCAGGCACAAGCGGATTCAAAGCTTTATGCTGACAAAAAAGCATTTTATGAAAATAATAAAAGTTTTAACAACCGCAAACAGCTAAAGGAATCTTAATATCAATCAATTGATAACCGAAATAGAAATTTAACTTACTATTATAACATACTAATTTTAAAATATAAAAATAATTAAATGAAAAACACTGGACAAATCAAAATAAAGTTTTAAATAAATGATATGAACGCAATTTCCGGTTATATAGATAGCACATACGGCATAGATGCTTTTGAATTAGGGCTTGATATCTTTCAACAAGATAGCAGAAACCCTGATAGACGTGGTGCTGCGCAAAGCTACAGTTTTGCCGGTGCATTGGAAGACACCTTAACTTTAAGCCCCGAAGCACAAATGAAGGCTTTGGAAATGTCACCTCGTGACGGTGTTGTCCATGCATATGACGAAAGTCCCAAATTTGCACAGTACGCACAATACGCTGAAGATGGATATGGAAATAGTGTTAAGGCTTTGACCGACGGCGAAAATGCTTATACACCAAGTAATGAGCAGATGCGCAGTTTTCCCTTGGTCAATCAAGCAGATATGGCTAACGTTGCTGCCATCTATGCTCAAAATATCTTGCCCATGCAATTTACTCAAAATAACTCTTTTACTCCCACCACTTCACGTTTGCAGATAACATCCGGTAATTTTTATTCTGCATCATCCGCCATAAACACCATAAAACCTGAGCAAGTAGCCTCTGCCTATAGGGCGCAGGCAAGTATGGCTGCCCGTGATTCCATGTTGGTACCGACCGGTTCTTGGTCGCTGGGTCTACATCTAGAAGTATAATGTGTTCTTCTGATGCTTTTTTTTCAAGATCCAAATTTTCCTTGTCGCTTTTGAAATACATAAGTGCAGTCTTTATCTGTACTTGCGTTATTTTTCAAGGTATGAAAATCGATTCGTGTAGGGCGCAAAGCTTGCTCATGGCAACCACCACCAGCGTACAAGATTCCGGTTTGTTGGACTATTTGATTCCATTTTTTAATAAAGAAACAGGAATATCTTTGCAGTGGGTCTCTGTAGGGACAGGCAAAGCTTTGGCACATGCAAAAAACTGTGATGTGGACATTGTGTTAGTACATGCTCCGGATGCAGAAAAGGCTTTTGTCAAGGACGCTTATGCCATTAAACGTCACCCAGTCATGTACAATACTTTTATTATTGTGGGTCCAAAGGACGATCCGGCACATATTGCAGGAAAAAGTGCTTCGTTGGCATTAAAATCCATTGCCGAAAAAGAAGTTTTATTTGTAAGCCGAGGAGATAATTCAGGTACGCATCAAAAAGAGCAAAAGCTTTGGAAAAAAGCCGGTTTAGTACCACCACAAAAAGAAAAGTGGTATTATTCCATTGGACAGGGTATGCTACATACTTTAAATATGGCTTTGGAAAAAAATGCGTATGTTCTTAGTGACAGCGGCACTTGGACTCAATTTAAGAGCAAAAATCCGCAAACAATGCTCACAGTTTTGGTGCAAGATGATGCAGAACTCTTTAATCAATATAGCATATTAGAGCTTAATCCACAAAGGTGCCCACATATAAAAAAAGAACCGGCTACAAAGTTTGCTCATTGGCTACTGTCTCCTCACACGCAACAGCGTATTGCCAAATACAAAATTCTTGGTCAACAACTATTTTTTCCCAATGCAGCCACAGAAAATATTGAATAAATATGGATTTTCTCATTGAAGGTATTTTGCAAGCCGTGCAACTTTTGTTCACAGGCAATGCCGATGTTTATTCTGCCATCACGGCAAGTTTTGTATCCACAGCCTATGCCATGCTCTTGGCCATAGTACTGGGTCTGCCTTTGGGGCTTGTTTTGGGCTATGGAGATTTTTGGGGAAGAAGATTTTTACGCCTCATTTCCGATACCTTACTGGCATTTCCCACCGTTCTTATTGGTTTATTGGTCTACGCGTTGATTATGCGTAAAGGCTTGCTGGGTGACTATGGCTTACTCTTTACCTTGGAAGGCATGGCACTTGGGCAAGCCTTGCTGGCCTTACCCATTGTCATATCACTGACGGCGCAAGCGGTAGAAAATCATGATGTGCGCTGTCGTCAAACTCTGCTAACCTTGGGCGCACGCCCTTGGCAAGTGGCCTTTGGTACTCTCAAAGAATTGCGTTATGCCATTATCTTGGTATTAGTCACCGCTTTTGGGCGTGTGGTTACCGAAGTTGGCATTGCCATGATGCTTGGCGGAAATATTCGTTGGCATACTCGTACCATTACCACCGCCATTACCCTTGAAACTAATAAAGGTGAATTTTCTCAAGGTATTGCCCTTGGTCTGGTTCTCTTGCTTTTAGCATTTGTGCTCAACGGTGCATTGGCTTTTTTACGCAGGCGGAGAAAAACATGAATTTATTATATGTTATTGAGAATTTAGTACACTTTTACGGAAAACATCAAGCCTTAAATATGTTGCATACCCCTCAGCTTGAAATACAGCAGGGCGAAGTTTTGGCATTAACCGGTGCAAACGGTGCAGGAAAAAGCACTTTATTACGTATATTGGCCTTTTTAGAAAATCCTTCTCAGGGAAAGATACATTTCTATGGGAGCGTATCAACTAATTCATCACAAAAGCGTCATGCATTAAAAAGCTCGGAGGCAAGACTTGCCACTACACTTCTTTTGCAAGAACCTTATGTATTTAAACAATCAGTGCTGGATAATGTATGCTATGGTTTACGTTTGCGGTATAACTCTTGGTATAATACTCAAAAAATGCAAGATAAAGCCAAAATTGCTCTTGCCGATGTAGGTTTTGAAGATGAGGCATTGCTTAAACGCCCTTGGTTTCAGCTTTCAGGGGGTGAAAAACAAAGAGTTGCCCTTGCCTCACGCTTAGTTCTTGACCCCCTCGCTTTGCTTTTAGATGAACCCACAGCGCATGTGGACGGTAAAAGTGCCCTTGCCATTCATAATGCTGTACAAAAAGTAGCGGAAAACGGAACTACGGTTATTGTTGCCAGCCACGATATGGCATGGCTTGAAAGTCTTTCTCCTAAATTTTTA
>CAYJHV010000168.1:0-4212 GCA_964369825.1 uncultured Desulfovibrionaceae bacterium
TTGGGGTTTTGCATCTGAGGACTCACTATTTCCTAAAAAATGCGCCGATGCCGGCATTACTTTTATCGGAGCTACGGCAAGTGCCATGAATAGCCTTGGCAATAAAGTGCAAGCGCGTGATATTGCAATAAAGCTTGGCATTCCGGTGGTACCGGGATCTGAGGGAGCGGTGGATATTCCGACGGCGAGGGCGCTTATTAAGGAAATGGGGCTGCCTATTATGCTTAAGGCTGAGGGCGGCGGCGGCGGTCGAGGTATTTTTGCTATTTTCAATGAAGCAGAGCTTGAAGATGCATTTTTTAAGGCTTCTGCCATGGCACAGGCTTCTTTTGGCAATCCTCGTCTTTTTGTGGAAAAATATCTTTCCAAGGTACGGCATATTGAAATACAAGTCATTGCCGATAATTACGGAAATGTTTTTGCTTTTGACGAGCGTGATTGTACTGTGCAGCGTAATCATCAAAAACTTATTGAAATTACGCCTTCGCCTTGGGAGGGTTTGACGCCTGAATTGCGTGCCAAGTTAAAGGGGTATGCGGCGCATCTTATTCGTGAGGTGGGCTTTCATTCTTTGGCTACGGTGGAATTTTTGGTGGAACCTGACGGAAATGCTTATCTTATTGAGGTTAATACTCGTTTGCAGGTGGAGCATGGTATTACTGAGTGCCGTTATGGTGTTGACCTTGTGGAAGAGCAAATTGCCATTGCTTTTGGCGGTGAATTGCGTTTGAGTGAAGAAAGCACGTCGCCTATGCATTTTGCCATGCAGGTGCGTATTAATTGTGAAGATCCTCAAAATCAATTCAATCCCAATTCCGGTTTGGTGACTCGTTATGTGTCGCCGGGCGGACCCGGTGTACGCCTTGATTCTAATATTTCTGCCGGTTATGAATTTCCTCCCAACTATGATTCTGCCGGGGCTTTGCTTATTACTTATGCCCGTGATTGGGACAAGACCGTGAGCATTATGGAGCGTGCCCTTGGTGAATATATTGTGGGCGGCATTAAGACTACCATTCCGTTCTTTAAGCAAATTTTGAAGCATCCGCTTTTCCGGCAGGCTAATTTTGATACAAATTTCATTGCTCAAACGCCGGAACTTATGTGTTATACCGACGTTGCGCCCGAGCGTGAACGCCTTGCCAATTTGGTGGCAGAAATTTCGGCCAAGGGCTATAATCCGCATGTGAAGTTGGGTGAATATCGCAGTGCCGATACTCCACGTATGCCGGATTTTGAACCGGTGTTGCCTCCCATTGTGGCAGCGGACAGACGTGCGCCTTCGCCGTATCCTCAAGGTGATCGTAAGGCATTGCTTGATTATGTGCGTGACAGTAAGCAAATACATTTTACCGATACTACTCCACGAGATTTTACTCAGTCCAACAGCGGTAATCGTTTTCGTTTGGCTGAAGACAGGCTCATCGGTCCGTATTTGGATAATGCCAATTATTTTTCCATTGAAAATGGCGGCGGTGCGCATTTTCATGTGGCCATGCTTGCCAATATGACCAATCCCTTTGCTGAGGCTAAGGAATGGAATTCTTTTGCACCAAAAACTTTGAAACAAGTGCTTGTGCGTTCCACCAATGTGCTTGGTTATTCACCACAACCACGTAATCTTATGCGCCTGACCGGTGAAATGATTTGTGATCATTATCAGATTATACGTTGCTTTGATTTCTTAAACCATGTGGAAAATATGCAGCCGCTGGCCGAAGTGGTTATGTCGAGGAAGGATGTGGTGTTCCAACCGGCACTTTCTTTGTCATGGGCAAAGGGCTTTGATGTGCCCCATTATGTGGATGTTACGGAAAATATTTTGCGCATGGTGGCACAGGTTATGGGTGCAAGTATTGAAGAAGCTTCCAAGAATATTATTTTGGGACTTAAAGATATGGCAGGTGTCTGCCCACCTCGTTTTATGACGGAGCTTGTCACTGCTTTGCGTAAGCGTTGGCCGGAACTGGTTTTACATTATCATAGGCATTATACCGACGGTCTTTTTGTACCTGCTTGTGCTGCGGCTGCCACGGCAGGAGCGCATATTCTTGATGTGGGGCTTGGGGCGGCGGTACGCTCTTATGGTCAAGGCGATGTGCTTTCCATGGCTGCCTATCTTGAGGGAGAATGCGGACTTACCACAGGCATAAATAAGGCTGCCATACGGGATGCCAATTTTGTATGCAAACAAATTATGCCTTATTATGATCGCTATTGTGCGCCATATTTCCAAGGCATTGATTATGATGTGGTGGAACATGCCATGCCGGGCGGTGCCACATCGTCATCGCAAGAAGGAGCGGTAAAGCAAGGTTATATTCATTTATTACCTTATATGCTGAAATTTCTTGCCGGAACTCGTAAAATAGTGCGTTACCATGACGTGACTCCCGGTTCCCAAATCACTTGGAATACAGCCTTTTTGGCAGTGACCGGAGCTTGGAAAAGAGGCGGAGTGGAAGAGGTACGGTATCTATTACAAGTTATTGAAGATTTAACCACCCACAGCGAAGAAGATCTCTCGCCCAAAATGCGTGAGGCTCGTTTGAGCGTGTATCAAGATTGCAACGATGCTTTCCGAAATTTATTGCTGGGTAAATTCGGTAAATTACCTTTGGGCTTTCCGCCGGATTGGGTGTACGAAAGTGCATTTGGCAAGGATTGGAAAAAAGCCATTGCCGAACGAGTGGAAGTTTCGCCATTGGAAAATTTAAAAGACATCAATCTTGTGGCAGAAGAGCAAGCCTTCATAGATATTATGCGCCGCAAACCCACCGACGAAGAGTTTGCCATGTATTTGAATCATCCGGGCGATGCCATCAAGACTTTGCAATTTAAACAAAAATATGGCAATCCCAATAATCTACCCTTGCATGTATGGTTTGAAGGTATCAGCCCAGAACAAGATCTGTACTTTGAAGACAGTCAAGGTAAACCGCATCACCTGATGATCATGAGCTTTTCAGAACCCAATGCCGCCGGTATGAGCGTATGCCGCTACGTGCTTGATTCGGAAATCATGGTTACCGATGTACAAGTGACGGAACCGAGAGATCAAAAAATCAAGGGTGTTCCCAAGGCAGATCCCAATAATCCCGAACATGTGGCTTCACCAAGCAATGGGGATCTCTGGGTAATGTACATAGCTCCCGGTGATATTGTGAAAAAAGGCGAAGAATTGTTCAATGTATCCATCATGAAGCAAGAAAAAGCTGTGCTTGCGCCCATGGACGGCATAGTCAAACGTGTGCTTAAAACCGCTGATTATAAAGAAAGTAAGCAAATGGTTTCGGTGATTGAAGGAGAGCTTATTGTGGAACTTGGTCCCGTACCAAGGGTATGCCCCAATGAAGCTTGTGCGCATCCCATTGCCATGGAAAATATTGCTTTTTGCCCATATTGTGGAGAGAATATAGCATAGTTGTTGAATATGTAGTGTTTTCTGGGGAAAACCTTTTGTGAACAAAAGGTTCTTCCCCAGACCCCTTTCCAAAAAACTTTCACGCGCAATTTTTTATTTGCTTCGCAAATAAAAAATTGCTTTGAACTTGAATGGTTAACTAAGTTTTATGGTAAATTCATATTTTTCGAAATATGCCGAACAGTTTATTTTTCAAATAGTTATAAAAATATACTTGTAATGACTTGATTTTTTATTTGTCAGCTTGACAAATAATTCTCAAACCACAAAAAATGATGAAATACTGGACAAAGATATAAAAAATTGATAGACATGTACAACATTTCCCTTTGGCTTTTAGATTATCTTAAAAGAAGATTTATAAGCTAAGCTTTGAAAATGATTTATCAGTGCTTCAATAAATATTATCGCCCATATGGAGGATTCAATGTCGAAGGATTCAGTGTCAAAGGATTCAATGTCCAATAAAAAGCAACCTGCAGAAAAACCTGCAAATGTTGCTAAAGCTCAAAATACACATAAAGAAAATAAACTTATACTCACAGGGGCAGACATTGTTGCCATGGGAGAAAGTGCTGAACTTTTAGTGGGTGGTAAAAACTATAACACGGCGCTTATTTCAGAAATTGTGGGTATTCAAGCCCCGCATTTTCGTGCCATTTCCTCGGATGCCTTTCATAAAGTGTTGGACGGAACCTCTGTCATTGCCGCCGTTATTCGTGCCGTGGTGGACAAAGAATATAAGCGTATTGATTGGATGGATTCAGAAATCAATCAAGACCCTGAAT
>CAYJHV010000169.1:0-4199 GCA_964369825.1 uncultured Desulfovibrionaceae bacterium
CATTTAAAAAAGTTTGTAAGGATCCCTTGAGCAATTCCACAAAAGGTTCTCGCACGGGAAATTTTTCTGAACCGCAAAGCACAGAGTGCTCCAAAATATGCGCCACCCCCGATGAATCAGGCGGAGGCGTCCTCAAAGTTACGCCAAAGCATTTATTCTCATCGTCGTTGGAAATGGACAAAAGCTCTGCACCACTTTGCTCATGTTTATAAAACCTCGCAATGCCGGAAATTTCTTGTAATTTTTCTTCACGTAATAAGGTAAAGTCCTTTTTATACATATACACCTTCTTTTAAAAATTCACTGAGGGCATCAAAAAAACGCCCTCATTAAAACAAATTATATAGTCATCATATACAACAAAATATCACATCTTCCAAGGAACGCTTGGGAACAAAATGCACATTATTTTCATCACGCCAATACATAAAATCATCATGACTTTTCATGTTGGCAAGTGCTCTTATTTCTTTTTCGACACCTAATCCTAAAACTAACGCAATTTCAAAGCCTTCCGGTATGCTATAAATATCTTTTACTTCTTTTTGTTTGAAAGAAGCAAGCATACAACAACCTATACCCTTGCTTTGTGCGCCAAGTTGTATGGTCTGTGCGGCAATACCCACGTCAAAATGCACAAGTTTACCGGAATTTTCCGGAGTCAAAATGGCAATATAAGCACTGGGACGCTCACCCTCAAGAGGTCCATCCCATTTGAGGGCAGCAGCCCAACGTGTATGGGGGTATATATGCGCACAAGCTTTTTCACTTTCAGCAATGGCATAACGCAAAACCTGTGCATTGCGAGCGCATGGTGCCACACGAGCCAAATCAACCAACCCATGTAGCATTTCTTTGTCTATTCTTTGCTCTTGATGAAAACGACGGCAAGAGCGAGCTGTCTGTACCAAGGTTTCAAATTCCATATCATTCCTCAAAAATGTTGATTTTTACTCTCAAAAATATTATTAGTGCGAATAATCTTTAAGAACATTAATGACAATATGGAATTTTGTAAAGGAACAGATATGGTCGGTCGCTGTCATATACTATCAGGACAAGCTTAAAGCTTTAATATATGTATGAATTTTAACTTTTAACTCAAATAAAAAAAGAGAGAGAAATATGAAAATAATTTTGAGTTTTGTATTTGGTCTGTGTATTATTATCCAAATGACACTTGGTCACGCTTTGGCACTGAGCAAAGAGGAATTACAGAAAAAACTTGATGCCTTCGTCAGTGCACAACATGCTCCGGGTATTGCCTTGGCACTTTCTTTGCCAAAGCAACAAAAGCACAATGAACCATTACTTTTGGCAAGCGGGCTGGCAAGCCTTGAACTCAACGTGCCCATGCAAAATGATATGATCTTTTCCTTTGGTTCCCTATCAAAAATGGTCACTGCCATGCGTATAAAAGAACTTATTTTTAACGAAAAATTATCACTGAAAACAGACATACGCAGCCTTGTTCCGGAACTTGCGCAGTTTAAACATACCATTAACATTGAGCAAGTACTCAAACATAGCGGAGGTTTTCCGGATTTCTTTGAAATACCGGCATTGCTTGAAAACTTGGCAAAACCTTGGACAAGTAAAGAAATCTTGGAGCTTTTAGGGCAAACGCAATTGAAATTTATACCCGGTAGCGAACAAAAATATAATAATACAGGTTATTATTTGCTTGGTTATTTACTTTTACAACAAAATTTAGATTTGCAAAATTTTATGGTGAAGGCTTTTAAACAGACATTGGATATTTCTACGGTTTCGGATTCGGAAGTTATTCCCAAAAAAGCTCGAGGGTATAGCGTAAATTATGATAAGAAAACGGTTTTACCCCCATTCATCGGCAGCAATCTTGCATTAGGTAGCGGTGATGTGCAAGGAACTGTGAAAGATATGCTTATCCTACTTTCCTCATGGAAAAATTATAAACTTGTACCTGAATATTTTCTAGCAGAGCATGGAAAAAAACTGCACGAGAAAAAAACCGTACAGAAATTTTTCAACTCTCAATGGGGTTTTTTTGAAGGAATTGAACTGTTTTTAATGGATAATGGCAAAGCATATCTTGGTAAAGGCGGTATGTATCCCGGCTATGCCGCTTATTATTTTTATGATCCCAAAAATGAGGTACAACTTGTTATTGCCTGTAATCAGGACGGAGCAAGTCATGCTCTTTGGGATTTGGCTTTAGAAATATTGCAAACAAGTTCAGGTGCTGAAAACTAATATTGTTATTTTATTATTATAGTTTATATCTAAAAATATTCCTTTAAAACTTCATATTGCACACAAAGAATAGTAATGATATAAATGCCGATTATTAATTTTTCTTACAAAATAAACGCCTCTTTTGTACAAAATAGGTGAGGAGTTTTTATGCCGCTTATATACCCACAAAATAATCACCGTCAGCTTATTCTTGACGAACCGGAAAAACCACAATTACATCGTGACCTTTTTCCTTACAGTTCCATTTGCCGCACTCCTTTTGACGGTATTCTTTTAAATCCAAGACCGGCAGAAAGATTATTTATTACCGATACCACTTTCCGTGACGGGCAACAAGCCAGACCTCCTTATTCCGTCAAACAAATTGCCAAGATTTTTGATCTTCTGCATAAATTGGGCGGGAAAAGCGGTCTTATTCAAGCTTCTGAATTTTTTATTTATTCTGCCAAAGATCGTAAAGCCATTGAAATGTGTCGATCTCGCGGCTATCGTTTTCCGCGCATTACCGCTTGGACAAGAGCACACAAAGATGACCTTAAGCTTGCCAGAGATATGGAATTTGACGAAGTGGGAATGCTGACCAGCGTTTCAGACTATCACATCTTCATGAAACTTGGAAAAACTCGCCAACAAGCTATGGATATGTATCTTGATATTGCCCGTCAGGCTCTTGAATGGGGCATAATTCCTCGTTGCCATTTTGAAGATGTGACACGAGCCGATATTTATGGTTTTTGCTTGCCATTGGCACAAAAACTCATGGAACTTGGCAAAGAAGCCTCCATGCCCGTCAAAATCCGCTTGTGCGATACCATGGGGTATGGCGTACCGTATGCCGGCGCTGCCTTGCCACGCTCTGTGCAACGCATTGTACGTGCTTTTATTGATGAAGCTTCCGTCCCCGGTGAGCATTTGGAATGGCATGGGCACAATGATTTTCATAAAGTTTTGGTTAATGGTGTCAGTGCGTGGCTTTCCGGTTGTGCTGCTGTCAATGCCACCTTGCTTGGTTTTGGTGAGCGTACCGGCAATACACCTTTGGAAGCTCTGGTCATAGAATATATTTCCTTAACCGGAGAAGATGCGGCGGCAAATACGCCGGTTATCAGTGAAATTGCCGAATTTTTTGAAAAAGAATTGGATTATCACATTCCGCATAATTATCCCTTTGTGGGACGAGATTTCAACGCCACTTCTGCCGGCGTGCATGTGGATGGTTTGGATAAATGCGAAGAAATATACAATATTTTTGATACCGAACAAATTTTATCCCGTAGCGTACCCATTATTATCACCGACAAATCAGGCAGAGCCGGAGTGTCCTACTGGATTAACAATACCTTTAAGCTTACAGGTGAGAAAAAAATTAGCAAAAGACATCCGGCTGTGGGTCTTATTTATGATGATATCATGGGCATATATGAAAAAACCGGGCGCAATACTTCATTTGCTTACGATGAAATGGTTTCCTTGGTACAATGCCATATGCCGGAATTGTTTGAATCGGAATTTTCTGCCATGAAACGCCTTGCCGGTACGCTTTCTGCTCACTTACTCTTACGCATGGCAAAAGATGTCACCTTACTTGACGATCTGGACGTTACCGAACATCATCTTGAGGAATTTATTGATCATTATTCTTTCATTCAATATATTTATATTACAGATACCCAAGGTAAGTTACTGTGCTCTGCAAGCACGGCACCGCATATTGTGGACAGATATGCCAAACAGCCCAAAGGTCATGATCTTTCAGATCGTGAATGGTTTAGAATTCCCTTGCAACTTGGTAAATTACATATTATGGATGTCTACCAATCTTACTTTACCGGAAAATTGATTATTACGGTTTCTTGTGCCATTACCAATGCAAAGGATGCCATTTGCGGCGTAATAAGTGCGGATATTCAATTGGAAGAACTCTTAAAACGTGCAAAAATGCTCAAAGCCGAAGATGAAAA
>CAYJHV010000170.1:0-1288 GCA_964369825.1 uncultured Desulfovibrionaceae bacterium
GAGGCAGCATGAACCCCATTGAACTTAAAAAAGCCATAGATCAAATCAGCAAAGATAAGGGTCTTGAAAAAGACATGCTGGTGGAAACACTTGAGGATGCCGTAAAAGCGTCTATGGTTCGTCGCTTTGGCGATGATGCAATAATTGAAGTAAACTATAACGAGGCAACCGGCGATATTGAAGTATATCAATTCAAAATAGTTGTTGCCGATGGTGACCTTGCCAATGAAGATATGGAAATTGAATTGCAAGAAGCACAAGAGCATGATCCTTCCGTGCAACTTGATGATGAAGTGGGATTCAAGATAAAAATGCAAGATCTTGGGCGTATTGCCGCTCAATCTGCCAAACAAGTTATTATTCAACGTATGCGTGATGCAGAGCAAGGCATCATTTACGAAGAATATAAGGATCGTCTTGGCGAAATCGTTTCCGGTATAGTTCAAAGACGAGACAAAGGCGGCTGGATTATCAATCTTGGACGCACCGAAGCCATACTTCCAAAAGACGAACAAATACCGAGAGAGCATTATAAGCGTGGCGATCGGGTACAAGCCATTATTTCTGATGTGCGTCGTGAAGGACGGGGGCCGCAAATAGTTATTTCTCGTGCTCACCGTGATTATATGGCCGCACTTTTCAGACGAGAAGTACCGGAGGTGGACGACAATACCGTGCAAATCATGGGTGTTGCCCGTGATCCCGGCTCAAGGGCAAAGGTTGCCGTGCTCTCAAGAGAGCGAGACGTTGACCCTGTGGGCGCTTGTGTTGGTGTGCGTGGCTCTCGTATTCAAAACATTGTGCAAGAGTTACGTGGTGAGCGTATTGACATTGTTATTTGGAGTGCGGACATTGCCACTTATGCACGCAATGCTTTGGCTCCTGCCTTGGTTTCACGTATCATTGTGGATGATGAACACAGCCTTTTGGAAATCATTGTACCGGATGACCAATTGACCAATGCCATTGGGCGCAAAGGGCAAAATGTCAAGCTTGCGGCGAAATTACTTGGTTGGAAAATAGATATTTTTACCGAAACTCGTTATAATGAAGCTAATGCCATAGGGCATGGTCTTGAGCAGCTGGCTTCAGTGGCAGAAGTTTCCATAGAGGCATTGGTTTCAGCAGGTTATACAAATATTGAACTTTTGTGTGAAGCCAGTGACGATGAATTGGCACGAAATTTAACCATGAGTGCGGCACGTATTGCAGATTTGCGTTCTGCCATTGCATTTTTAACGCATGGCAATAATGAAGTTTCACAAACTGAAAATGCAGATGTTGAAAA
>CAYJHV010000170.1:1388-4198 GCA_964369825.1 uncultured Desulfovibrionaceae bacterium
CAATACAAGATTTAGAAACTTCAAATCAAAGTGGTCAACAAGCAAAGCAAGGGGACGAAGCATAAATGCCACATATGCCCATACGCATGTGTATGATATGTCGTCGTCGATTTGCCAAGGTGGATTTGATGCGCCATGTTATCACCACCGACAATACATGGTTTTATGATAAGCAGAGTAAGGCTCAAGCTAGGGGTTATTATGTTTGTTTAGATGAAGCTTGCAAAGAAAAATTTTTTCACCATAAAGCGGGAATGAAAAGGCGCAAAGGGGTTAGCAGTGACAAAAGATAAAATGACAGTAAAAGAATTGGCCGGTGAGCTGAATGTTTTACCCAAAGAATTGCAGCAAACGTTGCAAAGTTTGAGTATTGAAGCAAAAAATGCCTCAAGTCCACTTACCATGGATAAAGTTGAGCGAGTTCGCAGTCACTATGACCAACAAAAGAAAAGCAATGTTATTGTGCGCCGCAAAAAGCCCGTTCATGACGAAGGCAATATAGCTGCAAAACAAAGCAAAAGCGAAAAAAATCTTGATAAAAATGCTGCAATTGCCGATGCAAAAACAGAAAAAGATGTGCAGGATAATTCCAAGCAAGAAGTGAAAAAGAGCTCTTCGATGGAGAACCCTCAAGATAATTTTGCCAAACAAGATGTGGATGAAGATAAAAACACTCCTAAAAAGGAAAAATCTGCTCCCAAAGTTCAAGAAACTATGGTAGAATCAAGAATTATCAGTCGCCCCGATACTGCCGTTACAAATAAAGCTCAAGATATCGCTGAAAAAGTTGAAATCACTACTGAAAGTGTACAAGACAAAAAGTCTGAATCTCAAGATAAAACTCTTGATGTCGCTGTTACACCGGAATTAAAAAAGACAGAATCAAGTGTCGTTGAGACACCAAATGAGAAAGGATCTTTACCGGAAAATCAGGTTAAAACAGAAAACCTTCAAGAAAAATCTTCGGGTGATATGCCTGCGGAGGAAGCTGCGCATAAAGGGAAAAATGCCCGCACCGCAGCACCTGATGCTTCAGCTATGCCGGAAGGCTCTTCAGCTCCCACATTGCCCAAACGCAATCAAAACAATAATGAAGATAAAAGCGGTGATGCCTCTACCGGTCAAAACGGTGATTCCAAAAAAAGAAGAGAGCGTAGCCGTAAAAAACGTCCCGAACCGGAGCAAGTGCATACTCCTGTACGTATTATTTCTCGTCCTGCCCCTGACGCTCCCAAAGAGCGTAAACCCGATGCCGGTGCTCGTAGCGGTAGCGGACATACAGGGCAAAGACCTCCTCGTCCGCATGGTGATGGGCAGCAAAACAGAACAGGTCAGCAAGACAGAGCAGGGCAACGTCCACGTGCCGGTTTTGGGGCTGATGATAAGGATGCACCAAATCGTAATCAACGTGCGGCACGTCCTGCCGGTACACGTCCGGGTGGCGGTGCTCGCCCCGGAACAACCGGCGGCGCAGATATGACTTTTGGAGCTCCCGGAGGAATGGGAGAACAAAGCAAGAAAAAGCGCAATAAAGGACGTCGTACTGTGGAGTTTCAAGCATCTGAAGGTGATTTTGGTCGCTATGGGCAAGATGATGAAAATGCCAAACGCATGGGTACAAGGCATAAGTCCAGACGCAAAGGTAAAGATATGCGTCAGGCGTCTTCCACCACACAGCCACTGAAAGCTGCCAAGCGTAAAATTCGAGTTACTGAAGCCATTCGTGTAGCCGACATGGCGCATCAAATGGGACTCAAATCCAATGAAATCATTAAGGTGCTCTTTTCTCTTGGTATTATGGCAACCATTAACCAATCTCTAGATTTTGATACTGCCACCTTGGTAGCGGCGGAATTTGAATATGAAGTGGAAAAAGTGGGCTTTTCAGAAGATGATTACCTCATCCCCACAGAAAGCGATGCGCCGGATTCTTTGAAATTACGTCCGCCTGTGGTGACCATTATGGGACACGTTGACCATGGTAAAACCTCTTTGTTGGATGCTATTCGTCAATCCAATGTGACCGGCGGCGAAGCCGGCGGTATAACACAGCATATTGGTGCCTACCATGTGACCACCAAAAGGGGTGAGATTGTATTTCTTGATACTCCGGGCCACGAACTCTTTACCGAAATGCGTGCTCGCGGTGCTCAAGTGACTGAC
This sequence comes from uncultured Desulfovibrionaceae bacterium, assembly GCA_964369825.1. Taxonomy (GTDB): domain Bacteria; phylum Desulfobacterota; class Desulfovibrionia; order Desulfovibrionales; family Desulfovibrionaceae; genus CAYJAD01. The sequence continues at coordinate 3,552 of CAYJHV010000170.1, forward strand.
ATTGTCATTCTTGTTGTTGCCGCCGATGACGGAGTTATGGAACAAACTCGTGAGGCCATCAACCACTCCAAAGCTGCCGGTGTTCCCATTATGGTGGCAGTGAACAAAATGGACAAAGAAGGTGCCGATCCCGACAGAGTTTTGCGGGAACTTGCCGAACTTGGTTTACAAGCGGAAGAATGGGGCGGCGATACGGTCACTGCCAAAGTTTCTGCCAAAAGCCGTCAAGGACTTGATGAACTTTTAGAACTGGTGGCTTTGCAAGCGGAAATTTTAGAATTACGAGCCAATCCCGACAAACCTGCCCGTGGACACATTGTGGAGGCAAAGCTTGACAAAGGACGTGGTCCGGTGGCCACTGTACTTATTCAAGAAGGTACCTTACGTCAAGGCGATACCTTTGTTTGCGGTGTCTTCTCAGGTCGTGTACGTGCGCTGTTCAACGATCAAGGCAAAAAAGTTAAGGAAGCAGGTCCGTCAATGCCGGTAGAAGTACAAGGATTTGACGGTGTTGCCAAGAGCGGTGAAGAGTTTATCTGTGTCACCGACGAAAAACTTGCACGCCGTATTGCAGAATCTCGTGCCTTAAAACAACGTGAACGCACACTTGCAAAGGAATCTAAAGTTACCTTGGAAACCTTCCTTTC
>CAYJHV010000171.1:0-4154 GCA_964369825.1 uncultured Desulfovibrionaceae bacterium
CTTTTTTGTAACAGAAATGCCATGTGAGGGTTTTGGTGTGAAGAAAAGTGCTCGTGTGCTCTTAATCATTGTTTGTATTTTGCTTGTTGGTGCCTTTGGTTTTGTATATTATATTGAAGCAAAAACCGAAGATGTTCTTGTGCAGGAATTGTCAAAAAATCATATTAATGTTCAAAATGTTGATTATAACTACCTTTTAAATACCTTAGAATTTGAAAATGTAAAAGGTGTTGATCCCAGCAATCCGGCACTTACTTTCGATGTAGAACATGTTTTGCTTACATCACCAAATCTGGAAGCTCTTAATCCACAAGCAGGGGACTATCCTACGGTAGTTGAGGAAATGCTTTTTACAAACAGTGAAATTTCATATACCTTGCTTGGAAAAAAAATGCACATTCATATTGCTCAGGTACGTGTGCGTGATTGGCGTCAAAATCTTGGGAATTATTTCTTAAGTTTGCAAAATAAATATTCTGAAAGATTTTTTGCACAATTATTAAATGCGTATATATCCGGCTGTGAACTTTCAGAAATTACAACCATCAGCAATTTTATGGGTGATGAAAAAAATATAACCAAACGCATTATGGTGCAAGATATTACGCCAACAAAAATAGGCTCTTATTCTATAGAAGGACTTTCAAGTACCAGCGGACAAGGAAGAGTGGGTACCATTTATACCGACATTGCTCTGACACAGGTTAATAATTTAAAACTGCCATCTGCAAAATTATTATCGGTATTGGCTACATATATTTTTGCACAACAAGAAGATTTAGAGCAAAATATTTCTCAAGAAGAAGAAGTGCTTACGCTTATGGCAGAATATTTTCAAAGTGGGCTTGAACCGGAGTTTAAAGTACAAGCACTTGATACGGGGTTTTTACGAGAAAATATAAAAGAAAGCATTCTTTCCTTTGAAGACTGTATTTTGCAAGGAAAATACGAAGCTAATAATGCTCAAGGTTTTTTGCTAAAGCAAGAATTAAAAAATTTGCAAATTAATGTGGAAGCGGTGGATAAAACACGATTTTTAGATATAACCAAAGCCATGCTGCAAAGTCCTATTATTCAAGCCAACATGTCTGTTAATGGTATTTTTCGTGATAATAACAGCTTGAGTTCCTTGAATTTTAAACTTGAAAATACAAAACTCGGTACTGTGCAAGCTTCATGGAATTTTTTACTGCCTTGGAAAGATCAACAAGAAATGATTAAAGCCATTTTGAGCAATGCAAATTTGAGTAGTATTATACAGATTATGCTTACCCAAAATATACATTTTTCTTTTGATGATACAGGACTTTTAGCGCGCATTTTGCGTACGGTCAGTCAATTAAATAATATGTCTTTGGAACAAGCTTTGCCATTATTACATGATTATACGGATAAAAATGTAGCAGCCTTGAAATCTTTTCTTAAAGAAAGTAATTTTAATGCCTTGAATACTTGTTTAAAAAATCCGGGAAAATTAAGCCTTAATGTGAAATTTGAAAAACCTGCTTCCAATATGGGGATTACTTGGCAGGCTTTACGTGACCCCATGAACTTTCCCTTAGAAATTATCTGTAAGCCCAAGGGAAATATTTTAGAAGCCGCTCAAAAACTTCCATAAAGTAGTTTGAAAAAATTTATACAAAAAGCCTTGACAAATACTGTCAAGCAGTGTCTATTGCTGATAATGTTGGCTGAAGTTGCCAAAAACGAAAACATTTTTCATTTTATGTAGTGCCTTATGAACGTCACAGCTTTTTTTTCCAGTTTACGAGTCAAGTTACCCATACGTATTTTATGTATTGTGGTATTGGTTTTTTCGTTAAGTATAGCCATAACTTTATTTATCTTTGATTCAATCATCAATGACCTCAAAGATGACCATGCTGAAAATGCTTCGCAAGCTGTCAGTGCCAACGTGAATATACAAATCCGTCAGGCCATGCACGACTTGCGTGTTGTATCAACTTTACCTGTCATAAATACAGCCTTGGAAAACCTTCCTGAAATTCATAAAGTCGCTGAATTTCAACAGAATTTTCCCGAGCTTGGCGAAGTATTATTAAAAATCCAAAATGCATATGGATTTTACAGAAATTTATTCTTGGTCAATCAATATGGCGAATATCTTGTGGGCACTAAGCAAACCTTAATGAATGTTTCCGCAGAAGACGAAAGGCAAGCCATTGAAAAACAACTACAGTTGGACAATGTCAGTGTTGCACAAGTTATACGCAATCCCAACACCAGAGAATTACTTTTACCCATGTTTTTGCGTGTGGAACATGCCAATAATATGGGAGGAATAGTGGCAACACTGCAACTTGGTGATATTTTAAACATGGCCATGCGTGATACCACACATGATGAAATTCATACCCTGCCGGTTATTGCCCTTAAAGATGGCTTGCGTACAGTGCATGAGGTCAATGCCAAAGCTTTGCCCATTGATACGCATACCATCAATAACACCTTACTTGAAAACTCTCGTGGTGTATTACATGTTGTGCACAATGATGAAGAATTAACCATTGGCTATGCTCAGGTCACCGGAACATCCATTTTTATCTTGGGTGTTGTTGATAGTACTTTTAAACATAATTACATTAATACCATACGCAATTCTATGCTTGCTGTAGGTATAATTGCCGCCTTTATAATCTTTGCTATTGTATACTTTTTTGTGCGTCCGGTAACCCGTGATATTGCTCGAATCAGTGTCTTTGCAAAAAATATTACCAAGGGGTCCACGGAAAACGAAATTTCCATAAATCGTAATGATGAACTTGGAAGTTTAGCACAAAGTTTAGAACATATGGTACACAGTCTTAAAGATATGGTGGAACGATCTGAGGCTGCTACTAAGGCAAAAAGTGACTTTTTGGCACGCATGAGCCATGAGATTCGTACTCCCATGAATGGCATTATCGGCATGACCTATCTTGCCTTGAGTGCCGAACCGGATCCAAAGCAAAGACAGTACCTCGAAAGAATTGACGGCGCAGCCAAAGGTCTGCTTGGCATTATTAACGATATTCTTGATTTTTCAAAAATCGAAGCCGACAAAATGGATATGTTGTACAGCAATGTGTCTTTACCGGCTTTGGTAAGTTCCATACATGATATGCTTATAACCAAATGTGCGGAAAAACACCTTACTTTTTCATGCACCATTGATGATAATGTACCTAAAAATATTAAAACAGATGCATTGCGTCTTATGCAAATATGTTCCAATCTCTGTTCCAATGCGGTGAAATTTACAACGCACGGATATGTTTCTTTGCATGTGGGGCTTGCCAATGTTTTGAATTATGAAAGGGGAATGGAATTTGAATTGCTTTTCACCGTTAAAGATACCGGTATAGGTATGACAGAAATGGAACAAGGCGTTATTTTTGAGGCTTTTACTCAAGCTGATGGTTCGCATACACGTAAATACGGAGGTACCGGGCTTGGGCTTGCCATTTGTAAAAAATTGGTGGAATTGCTTGGCGGTTCCATACATGTGGACAGCAAAAAGGGTAAAGGCTCAACTTTCAGTTTTACCATAAAAACCATGGAAGGTGAGTTGAGTGAGGTTGACGAGCAAGCTTCGTCGGCACAAGAAGCCTTCCCCTTGGTTCCTTTAGATATTTTACTTGTGGAAGACAATGAGATCAATCAAACCATTGCCATAGAAATTTTGCAAGAAATGGGAGCTCAGGTGACTTTGGCGCAAAATGGAATTGAGGCTGTGAATACTTGGGAATCCGGTGAGTTTGATCTTATTCTCATGGATATTCAAATGCCACTTATGGATGGATTAACTGCCACAAAACATATTCGTGCCAGCAATTGCCCACGTTCCAAAACAGTGCCCATCTTGGCCATGACCGCCCATGCCATGACCGGTGACAGAGAAAAAAGTCTCAGTGCCGGTATGAATGACCATATAACCAAACCCATTGACATTGATCAATTGCGCACGGCACTTTCTTTTTGGGGCAGTAGTGCAAAGGCCGAAGCTCACGAATAGTCAGGTGATTAATTCTGATTTATAATATTTTTTGGGGGAGGAGACCTTTTTGGAAAAAGGTCTCCTCCCCCAAACCCCGCGCGTTACTCTCGATTTGCGTAAAGCTCGCAAGCTCGCTAACGCAAACGCCTTCGGCGCC
>CAYJHV010000172.1:0-4125 GCA_964369825.1 uncultured Desulfovibrionaceae bacterium
CATTCATACCTTTATGCGGGTCAATACCCCAAAAGCCTATGAATAATTCGGGATAGGCACGCACAAATTCCAACACGCTTTCATTGTTGGTGGGGGTATTGTAAGTCATTTCGCAATCACGCCCGGTGATAACGCACAATTCCACGCCACGACGTTTCACACCTTCCACCACTTCGGGAAGAGACTGAGGAACACGTTTATCAAAGCCAATCACTTCACATGCAGCCTTAAACATGGCGCTATTTTTAATACCATTAACAATTTCCGGCGTATGTGGACGGAAACGGAAGTCAATAATTTTCATACTATCCTTCTTTTTATGAGTAAAGTATCGTGGAGATGCTGCCAAAAAAACAACATCTCCAATTTATAATGTATTACCTATTTTCCAACTAAAAAGAGTGAAATCTCAGGAATATAAGTTACAAGCATAAGTACCAAGAGCATAAGCCCGATCATGGGCAAAGCCGAACGTGACAGATGTGCAAGCTTTGCTTGCGCCACACCTGAAGCTACGAAGAGGTTTACGCCCACCGGCGGAGTCACAAAGCCAATGGCAAGGTTTACCACCATAACAATACCAAAGTGCAATGGTGATACGCCAACGCCCGTCACCACCGGCAGCAAAATGGGGGTCAAAATAACAATGGCCGCCAATGCTTCCATGAAGGTGCCGACGATAATCAAAAGCACGTTGATAAGCAAGAGAATAAGGAATTTATTTTCTGTTAATGCTAAAATGGAGCGAGCAATGGTACCGGGAACATCTTCCAAGGTCATAATATACCCAAACATGGTAGCCATGGCCATAAGCACTATAATAATAGATGAGGTGGAGCAAGCTTCAATGCAGCATTCAAGCATTTTTTTGAAATTAATTTCTTTGTATACAAAAACACCCACCAACAAACCGTACAATGCAGCAACAGCTGCCGCTTCGGTGGGGGTCATTAGTCCGCCATAAATACCGCCAAGCACGATAATAGGTACCATTAATGCCCACTTGGCATTCCAAAAAGCTTTGGCAAGAGTCAAAGGGGTACGTTTACGTTGTTCACCGCGCCAATTACGAGCACGAGAAACAAAGTAGGCATAAACCATGAGCACAATCCCTGTAAGTAAGCCCGGAATAATACCGCCGATGAACAAATCACCGATGGAAACTTGTGCCGAAACACCATAAACCACAAAAGGATTACTTGGCGGAATCATAACACCTATGGCACCGGCAGCGGCCACAAGGGATGCCGCAAAAACTTTATCGTACCCACGATCCACCATGGCCGGAATGGTTAAAGCACCGATGGCCGCCACTGTGGCAGGACCTGAACCGGAAATGGCACCGAAAAACATACACGTAGCAACGGTGGCAAGAGCCATACCGCCATGTAAGCCACCAAGCATTTCATCGGCCAGTGCAAGTAATCTTTCAGACAATCCGCCGGCACCCATAAAAACACCTGCGGCAATGAAGAAAGGAATAGCCATAATGGGGAAGGAATCAACGGAGTTAAAGGCTGTTTGCGCCATATAAAGTACCGGTACCGTTTCGGCACAGATAATGGTTGCCAAAGTGGCAAGCCCCAAGGAAATGGCAATGGGTATGCCAACGGCACAAGCTAATATAAAGTAACCAAAAAGTACAGGAATGGGGTCAATATAGCCAAGCACAAGCACAGGTAATGAGGCTATGACCACAAAAGCAAAACCCAAGAGACTGTCAAAAATACCGCAAATTTTCACTTGTTTATACAACATTTGCAGTAGTCGTAAAACTTTTAGCCCAAATCCCAACGGCAAAATTGCATAAGGAATTATATAGGGAACGCCCATGGCTGCACTGAATGTGGGACGTTGTAATTGCTTGACCATAAGGTCAATACCGGCAGCCAAAACTACCAAAGTCAAAACAAGAAAGGCAATGTCCACCACAATCCATGAAACTTGTTGCCAACGAGGGCTGAGCTTATCGTAAATTATGTCTACACGAATGGAAGAACGAGTTTTAATGGCTATGGGCAATGCCAAATAAGATATCCAGATAAAGATAAAGCGTGCAAGCTCCTCCGTCCATACGGCTGCACCTGCCGAATCTGAAAAAGCTGTGATTACATAACGATAAAATGTTTGAAAACTGATAATAAATATAATTGATAGCAAGCCGATAATTAAGAATATTTTCTCAAAATTTTCGTCAAGCCATGCCACAACGCCTTTTTGGTTTTCGTGCAAATGCGCAGACAAAACATCAGACATAATAACTCCCTAAAGACAAAAAATTCATAAAGCCAAGTAAAATTACCCCCTCATACTCTGCCAGCATGAGGGGGTAATTTATTACTTTTGGGTATCTTGCACCAATTGAATTAGCTCAGCAGGAACTTGCTTTGCAAATTCATCAAAGACAGGCTTGGTCAATTCTTTCAGTTTGTCTTTTTGGGCTTCGTCAAGCATGGTGATAACAATGCCACGCTCTTTAAAGGCGTCCCATGCTTTCTTTTCAAGCACAACACTTTCCTGACGCTGCCAAGCGGTTGCTTCGGCGGCAGCTTCACGAATAATTTTTTGTTGCTCGGGGCTTAATCCATCCCATTTTTCTTTATTCATGAGCAATACGTGCATACTGTAATTATGTTCAGAATTCATGGCATGTTTTAATACTTCGGAATGCTTTGCATCGTTGAGCAAGGAGAAAGTATTACCTTCGCCGTCAACTGTGCCTTGTTGCAATGCGGTATAAGTTTCACCCCATGCCACAGGCGCAGGATTCATGCCAAGGGCGGTGGCAACGGCCACTTCTACGGGAGAATCGGTGGTACGAATTTTCATACCTTTAAGGTCATCGGCACCGGTAATAGGCTTATTGGCAGAAACAAAGTTACGATAGCCGTATTGGCAAAACATAATAGTTTCAAGACCTATATCATTGGCCACTTTACGTAAATACTTACCAAGTTCACCTTCATCAAGAGCTTTGTAAAGCTTTTCTTGATTAGCAGGAGAAGTGATGTACGGAAGGTCAAAAACCATATAGGCTTTGGTAAAACTTGCAAGGTTTGGTGTGGAACTTGAGGATAAATCAAGAGTACCGGCTTGAGCAGCTTCGGTGGTTACACGGTCACTACCAAGTTGTGTGTTACCAAAAATACGCAAGCGAATTTGGTTATCACTTTTTTTCTCAAGAATTTCTTTGAATTTTTCATAACCTACTGTCACGTTGTTACCGGGTGCCATGGGGTGACCAAGACGCAAAGTAACCGGCTTGCCAGATGATTTTTCTGATGATTTTTCTGATTCTGACTCAGAACTGTTACAACCTACCAATAGTAGACTAGCCATAAGGACAGCTTTTAAACATAAACCAAATTTCATGAATAACTCCTCTTATTCAGTTAACAAAACCCCAATGGGTACCTAATTTTTAATGAAAGACTCATTTTCGGCAAAAGAATTAGCAAATTCCGTACCCAAAATGCAAGCCTTTTTTTATAAAAAAAATCAAATTTTCTTTTTTTTGTTGTTATAACAAGTATATTATTTTTTTTTAACACTTTTGATACTAAAATCTAAATCAAATGAAAATTTCTTTTTGTTAAAATATAATTTTTCAATAAAAAAATATGTTTTGATTTTTCTTTGTCAACAAAAAAATATTTTTTTTGTTGTTGCGATGCAAATTTGCAACAAAAATATTTTTTTGTGTTATTAAAATTCTTTTTAAATGTTTTTTTTATCCTCAATATTACAAACTATTACATAATTTCACTCAAAAAAAGAAGTTTCAAATTCTTTTTTAAAATCGTTGCAGATTGCAAACTTTTGCTTATTGTTTCAATAAGCTTAATAATTTAATAACAGTCGCAAATTTGCAACGGTTAAATTTTCACTTTTTTAATGATGATGTAATTTTGCAACACTTATTTTCTCTATTATTGAAAATACTTCTTATTAGATGCATATTTGCAACATTTACAAACTTTCACTAAATTTATTTACCTTTTTTTGAGTGTAATTATTTGATTATTTATGATTTTAAATAAAAAAAACTATTATGGCACAAGGAATGCAAAGAGAAAAGCAGGTAAAAATGAAAAAGCTTAAGAATGGACTTGACATTTTTTTGTG
>CAYJHV010000173.1:0-4087 GCA_964369825.1 uncultured Desulfovibrionaceae bacterium
ACCTTTTTTCAAAAAGGTCCCTCCCCCAGAAAATATTACAATTTACAATCACCTGAAGGGCAAATGCATCTGAATTGAAAGTTTCGACTAAAGTTTGGAAAGTATGTTATCTTTTTGAATTTTCGTAATTTTTAAAACAGTGAAAGTTTTACTAAGGTATATAATTACAAAAGTTTTCTTCATAAATATTCAAAATTAGCGAATCTTTTTCTATTGCCTAAACCTTGTTACTTGCTGTATGTAATTGATGTCAGGCAAGGTATCGCCTGTATTAAGCGGAAGAGCAAACTTCATAAATAAATAAATTCTAGCTGTTATTCATTAAATCAAATAGTTATGAATATTTTGTTTGTCGAATATTTATGAAGATATGCTTATCCATATATTTTTGCCAAAAAGGTTTTATATGTCATACAATTTTACTGAAAATGAACGTGCTGTATTAGGTCTTGTTCAAAATAATCTTCCGGATTCCTTAACACCTTACGCAGATATTGCCGAAAGTGTGGGCTGCACAGAAGAGGAAGTCTTACAGCTTTTAGAAAAACTTAAAAATGATGGTGCAATACGTCGTTTTGGTGCCAGCATAAAACATCAAAAAACAGGCTGGGATTTTAATGCCATGGTAGCGTGGGTGGTGAGCGAAGAAGATGCCGATGCTTTTGCTAAAATTGCGGTATCCTATAACAATATCTCTCATTGCTACTTTAGACCTTCTTCCGCTGCGGATTGGCCTTACACCTTATTTACCATGGTGCATGGGCGCAGTGAAAATGAGTGCCAAGAAACCATTGTTGCCCTGCAAAAAGCTACTAATACCGTTGATTACGCAGCTTTGAAGAGTATTCAAGAATTTAAAAAAACCTCCATGACCTACTTTTAAGGATATAATATGCAAGAAACACAATCACAAAAACTTTTTGAACGTGCGCAAGTGGTTATTCCCGGCGGTGTTAACAGTCCGGTACGTGCCTGCAAAAATGTGGATAGCATTCCTCTTTTTATAAAAGATGCCAAAGGCTGTGAAATTATAGACGTTGATGGTAATACTTACATTGACTATGTACTTTCATGGGGTCCCATGATTTTAGGTCATGCGCATCCCACAGTTACCGAAGCAGTAAAAAATGCTGCCATGCGCGGCACAAGTTATGGTGCCCCTTGTGAAGATGAAGTGTTGCTTGCCGGAGAAGTAATCAATGCCTTACCTTCAGTGGAAATGGTACGCATGGTTAATTCCGGTACCGAGGCTACCATGAGCGCCTTGCGCCTTGCCAGAGGTATTACAGGCAAAGATAAGGTATTAAAATTTATCGGTTGTTATCATGGACATGCCGACGCTTTTCTTGCTGCTGCCGGTTCCGGTATGGCCACTTTTTCCATTCCCGGTACTCCCGGCGTTCCGGCTGCCGTTGTTGCAGATACTTTGCTTGCCACATACAATGACCTTGACGCTGTAAAAGCCATTTTTAATGCCGAAGGGAAAAATCTTGCGGCGGTCATTGTGGAACCTGTTGCCGCAAATATGGGACTTGTACCGCCAAAACCGGGATTTTTAGAAGGTCTGCGTAAATTATGTACCGAACACGGTGCTTTACTTATTTTTGATGAAGTCATCACCGGTTTCCGTTTAAGTTATGGCGGTGCTCAAGAGTATTATCAAATCAGCCCGGATTTAACCACCTTTGGTAAAATCATCGGCGGCGGTCTTCCTGTGGGGGCCTATGGTGGTAAAAAAGAATATATGCAACGTGTTGCGCCTTGCGGCGATGTGTATCAAGCCGGTACTTTGTCCGGAAATCCGCTGGCCATGGCTGCCGGTCTTGCCACGCTGAATGAGTTGCTTACTTGCGATTATGTGGCACTTTCCGAGCGTACCGCTGCCTTTGCCGCAGAAATGCAAAATATTTTGCGTAAAAAAGGACATAGTGTACGTGTACCTGCCCTTGGTCCCATGTTCTGTCCTTTCTTTACCGAAGAAGAAGTGTGGGATTTCGATGCCGTAAAGCGTACAGATTCAGCTAAGTTCACCCGTTTTTATAAAGCGTTACGACAAAAAGGAATTTATATTGCTCCTGCTTCATTTGAAGCTGCCATGATGAGCTTTGCCCATACCGATGCCCATCTGGAACAAACGCTGGCAATCATTAAAGATTTAGAATTTTAAGTCATGCATAAAGATACAACACAAAGAATAGCTTGCTACGCTCTCAGTGAGAAAGGATTAAAGCAGGTATTGCGCCTCAAAAATAACAAAATTTTTTTTGAGGGCAATGCCTGTGCTCTCAACATCTTTGTTCTTGATAAGTTACAAGAAAACACCTTTATGGATAATGCTGTGTATTTCAAGAGCTTGGCAAGCATTGTCCATAAAAATTTTGATGTTTTTGATACGCATATATTTTTTTGTGATACCGGCATCGTCGTGCCTGTCATTGCCCCCAAACTCACACTGCAAAAAGATCATCCTGCTATCTTGGTCTGTGATGAGCAGGGGCAATTTGTCATTCGTCTTATGGGCGATGGCTTTGGCAATGCCGATGCTTTCACTTTGCAAGTTGCTCACATTTTGCAAGCGCAAGCGATTATAGGTACCGCCGCACAAAACAAAGAAAACTTAACCGTGGAGATGCTTGCCAAAAAACTGGGACTGCTCATTGTGGATTGGGATAAAATTAAATTGTGCAATGATGCATTACTAAATTCAAATGAGATTCAGCTCTATGATCCTTTGAAAATGGTTAAAGAGCGAGCAAAAAGATTTTTCACTGCCGTTGACCTTGAAAAAAGCACATCTCTTCCTCTTTTACAAACAACAAAACTAAGCATTGGTATACATTGGAGAAAACTTCCGGAGCATGAAAATTTGCTGCGACTTAGCCTTCCTGCCTTGTATATGGGCATTGAATGCAAAAAAGGCACAAGCAAAGAGCATATTTTATCTGCCATACAAACTTGTTTGCGCACTTCAAATTTGGAACCCAAAGCGCTTGCTTGTCTTGCCACCGCTGATATCCAAGCCGAAGAGCAAGGCTTACGTGAAGCAGCGCACGAGCTTGGTTTGCAACTCAAATTTTTTTCCACAGAAATTCTTGCCAAGGCACCCAGCCTCACCCCTTCCGGTATGGCAGCGCAGCTTTTCGGTTTTGAAAATATCAGCATCAGCGAAGGAGCAGCTTTGACCGGCGTTTTCACAGCTTATAATGAGCATGAAGATATAACCGAAGAAAGTTTGTACGCTGATAACGCCGCGCTTATTCTTCCCACGGAAAAATTTGAGCATGTAAATATTGCTGTAGCCATATCCGAACAGCTTATACCGGAGGATTAGTCCTTTATGCTTAAAAATCTGCCAGATTTAAAAGTTCCGGAATGGTAAAATATTGTAATTTACTTCCATCAAAGATGGCGCAAGTCACAGACAACTCACTTTCGGGATATGCCTTCAAATTTTTTAACAGGGGGTATATTTCAAAGCTTGGAATATCTTTTTGGGGAAATTGCATCAAAGCCCATAATGCCATGCCACGGCAAATCATATCTGCCTCTTTTTCGGTAAGACTTTGCATAAGCCACGGTATGCTCTTTTGACACAATTCAGGGCGTACCATGGCAAGGCGACCCACGGCATAGTAACATGAACGGCGCAATAAGGCATGGTCACAGAAATTGTCATCACGTCCGGTATCCATGATATAGGATAGTAGGACACTATGAAACTCTTTGGCAAGCACCTCGCTATTTACCAAGATTTCTGCAAAGGCTTCCGGTTTACCCCAACCAATATTCCCTGACTCTTCATTCATTTGCCACATAATACGTCGTACAATGTCTCTGGCATCTTCAAGTTTTTGTAAGCGCATTTTTTCAATGGCAAGGCCAAGGGTACGTGCTGCCCTGTGCGTCATTTCCCCGCCAAGCAACAAAAATGAAAATAAAGTACCGGTGATTTCTTTTGGTTCAAATTCTAAAATCTGCGGTAAAAAATCTTTCCAATTGTCACTTTCAAGCCATTGCCTTAAAAGTTTTTTATTTTCTCGAAGTCTTGGCATAACAAACTCCTTTGTGATTCGCTTTACAGTAATAG
>CAYJHV010000174.1:0-4041 GCA_964369825.1 uncultured Desulfovibrionaceae bacterium
CCGGCCATTCGTCTTGGGCTTCGTCCATCATCCATTCGCATGTTTCAAGCCAATCTTCTTGGGTCACGTCCATTTGTGCGCCGTATACACGGTGCATACCGGAACCGATTTTCAATTCCCAGGGCACAAAGCCGTGGGAGAATAAAATACCGCGCAAATAGCTGAACATAACGCCGGTATCAATGCCATGAGGGCAGTAAACGGCACAACGATTGCAGCAAGTACACTTGCTCCAAGCTGTTTCCATGCATTCAACCATGAATTTCGCATCTACTTTTTCCGGGTTTTCCAGCATTTTTCCAAGCGTATTGCGGATTTTCAAGGAAGGGATTTGTGAGGTATCTTTTTCATTTGCTGTATACAAAAAACAGCTTTCGGCACACATGCCGCAAGACGCACAAATCTCAAGCCAAGTTCTGGTACGAGATTTACAGGTTTTGTTGAGTTGATCTTTAAGCTTCTGTGTGTCCACAGGCAAAGCTTTCATTTCTTCATAATATGTGGCGCCTCCCTTGTCGCTGAGTACATGCATGATGTCCTCTTTGCTGGTCAAGGGAGCCGGGGTGCAAAACGGTTTGTTAGACATAGTTGACTCCTTTCAGTTTACCAAGGGAATACGGGACCGCGCGTAGCGCCGCCTCTTTTAATAGCAAAGTCCATGCCCACTTGTGCACGAGACATGAAAAACAATACGATGTGACTGAGCTTGGTGAAAGGTGCCACAACGAGGAATATATTACCAAAAAGAAGATGGATAATTGTCCAAGTGTCACTGGGGGACAAGCGAGCCAAAAGTCCGGAAGCGAAAGGGATTATGGTTATGGCAAGTACCATCCACTCTTTGAATCCTGTCAAAGCTCTTGCTTCGGGAATAACAATGCGACGTATCAATAAAATGGCAAGACCAACCAAGGCTGCGTAGGTTAAAAAGTCGGCAAGCCCCATGGGAAAGCTTGGTAAGCTGATGCCTGTGGCATTTTCCAGCAATACAGTGTGTCCCACAAGGAAAAAAGGAAGGGTGATTGCGCCAATGTGCAAGAGGAAAAATCCTAAAGCCATTAGCGGTTGTTTACGCCAACCATGAGTTGCGCCGGGAATAAGCCAAGCAAAAATAGATGCCAAAGCACCGGGAATGCCTCTTCCCATTTGTTTGCTATAGGCCACACGCTCAAGACGCCAATCAAGTCCTCTGATATACAGCACGATACGTGCAAGCATACCCACCACGAAGACGAGTAATGAAACCACAAAAATCGGACCGGAGAGAAGTTCTATCATTATATATGCCTCCCAAATGCTTATTTATTAGCTGCTGCAGCTTCTTTGGCAGCAACTGCTTCGCTGTGACAGCTACGACAGGAAGCAAGGACAGGTCCTTTCTTCATTTCCACGTGACAGCGCACACATTCTGTATGTACATATGCCACAACTTCGTCAGCACTTTTTTCTTCACTGTCAAGGAAGAATTCCTCGCTGGAGGTGTGGCATTTTCCACAGTCATCATCCAAGGCTGCAATGTGTTTGTCGTGCTTAAAATACATCGGAGGCATTTTGTCTGCCTTCAACGTAGGGAGTAAAAAAGGAATGCGAGCATCTGCTTCTTCCTCACCCATGGCGTCATTCACCAAAAATGTCGGTCCTATGGCAACACTCAAAAGCATTACCATAATAAACCCGAGCGTTAAAACCCTAGCCTGTTTTTTCATGCGTACTCCTTCTACTTCTTTAAAGAAGTTTTTCCAAAAACGTTATGCAAAAATAAATTCCTGCCCATTATACATTAATCGCCAAAAAGCTTTTACAAGCTTATATAAATTTTCGTACAATGGCAAACTCGTGCGTTGCCAAGCCTATAGCAGAGTTTAAAAAGAAAAGCACTCTTTTTTTTTGCCAAAAGTCCACACAATTTTGCCATTTCTGTTACGATGAATTTTTTTGTAGATTGTTGTGGATATAATGTTTATAATGAATTTATCCTACAGTAAAAAATAATAATTTTTGAATCTTAGTTGATTTTTTAATATTATTCCACATAAAAAGAACAAACTTTTTGTACGGAGGAACAACTTATGCAAGGCAATGAACCGGCACAGAAAATATCCAAAGAAAATGATACAAGTTCATCGGATGCATTGAGGGATACTTCTAAAGCTTCCTCATGTGGCAGTACTTCTCCCTTTGAGTATGAAAGTGAAAGCAAGTGTACCCTCCAAGAAATTGAGGAATTGTCTTGCCCAAAACTTTTTTTCAACCGTGACATCAATTGGCTTTCTTTCAATGCAAAGGTACTGCACGAAGCCCTTGAGCCAAAAGTTCCTTTATTGGAACAATTGAAATTTCTCAGTATATTTTATAACAACTTAGATGAATTTTTCATGGTGCGAGTGGCAAATCTTATGCGTCAGTACCTTGGTAATGCCCCCAATACGGCACCGGATAAAATTCCTCCCAGCAGACAGCTTGCCGAAATTCGCCGTCAAACTTTGCGTCTTACTGCCATTGCCTACGAACATTGGCAAAAAAAACTTTCTCGGCAACTCAAAGAGCGTGGGGTGCGCATTTTACGCTACGCAAACCTCAGTAAGAAACAGCAAAAATTTTTACATGAATTTTTCATGGATGAAATTTATCCCATTCTTACGCCGCAAGCCATTGACCCCAGCCACCCTTTGCCCATTATCACCAATTTAACCCGAAATTTCATTGTACAACTCAGGGATCGCCATAATATCACTCGCTATGCACGTATTAAAATCCCCAATAATGTACCTCGTTTTTTATTTACGCCACGCACCAAGGATGCCAAAACCTATTCTGCCCTTGGGTTTTCTGCCAATGCTCGTGACCATGATATTACCTTCAGCGATGATTTAATTAAAACACATATTTCAGCTCTTTTTCCGGGGCTTGATATAGTTGCAATCGGTTCTTTTCGTATTACACGCAATACCGATATTGAAATTGAAGAAGACGAAGCCAACGACTTGCTTGAGGCCATCAGGCATCTTGTTGACCAACGCCGCTTTGGAGATGTGGTACGTCTTGAAGTGTCCGAAGATACTCCGGCAGATTTACGCCGTTTTCTTGTGGAACACTTGGAAATACTTCCATTTCAGGTGTATAGAGTAAAGGGGCCCATGGCGTTTTCCGAAATGATTGAACTTTGTGGTCTTGATAAGCCGGGACTGAAAGATGAACCGCTTATCCCGTACTTACCGCCCATCTTTCGGGAAGATGCCGAGTCGCAATTTTTTGAAAATATAGCAAAAAAAGATGTTTTGCTCTACCATCCTTATGACAGCTTTTTGCCGGTGCAAGAATTTATTCATCGTGCCAGCATAGATCCCGGCGTTATTGCCATCAAGCAAACTTTGTACAGAGCAGGAAATGCTTCTCCCATTGTGGATTCACTCATTGAAGCCAGACGCATGGGCAAACAAGTGACTGCCGTGGTGGAACTCAAAGCACGCTTTGACGAAGAGCGCAATATCACTTGGGCAGAAGAAATGGAAAAAGCCGGCGTACACGTGGTGTATGGTATGCCCGGTATGAAAATTCACGCAAAGCTTTGTCTTGTTGTACGCCGCGAACCACAAGGTATGCGCCGCTATGTGCACCTAGGCACAGGAAACTATAACCCTTCCACAGCCAAAATTTATACGGATTTAGCTCTCTTCACTGCACATCCGGAAATTTGCGCTGATGTAAGCGATATTTTCAACACCATCACTGGTTATGCAGAGCAAAATAGCTATAGACAACTTTTAGTCTCCCCCAACTATATGCGTAGCAAGCTTATTGAGGCCATTGATGCTGAAATAGAAAGCCATAAAAAGCATGGTAACGGTAAAATTTATATAAAATGTAACCAAGTAGCTGATAAAGATTGCATTCAGGCTCTGTACCGCGCCTCAATGGCAGGTGTAAAAATTCGCATGCAAGTGCGCGGCGTGTGCTGTTTACGTCCTGATGTGCCGGGAGTAAGTGAAAATATTGAAGTAACCTCTCTTGTAGGACGTTTCTTAGAGCACCCCAGAATTT
>CAYJHV010000175.1:0-4033 GCA_964369825.1 uncultured Desulfovibrionaceae bacterium
CGGGGGGAGGTACAGAGTAGAAGATATTTAAATCAGTATTTTTGGATAAAGCAAGCTACTAAGCGGAAAAGCACACTTCATAAATATATATCATTGCTTATCTTTATATTTTATATGTTTATAAATGTTTTATTTATCGAATATTTATGAATATGTGCTTAGCAAAGTTTTCCCAAAAAAAAATTTGAAATTAGAATCACCTGGCATTTACCCTGCAATATTATAGCTTTAAACTTGACTTTTGCGCTAAAAACGGTGAGTTATAAAGAAAATTGTTCCCTCATCAAGGAGAGAAAACATGAAACAAGCTTTTTTGGATGCCAAAGGCATTTGTAAAACTATATTACGTAATGGTTATGATGCCCATGTTATCAACGCACCTTTGCAAGAAAGACTTTTAAAATCAGAGTCAGTTATTGCCATTGACATAGCTTGCGAACCTGACTTTAAAACTTTGCAAAAACTTTTTCCGCAAATGGAGGTTGATGACAATCCTTCGTATGTGGGACGATTAAAAGAAGGCGATATTTTTTTCCATTTTTATCCTATCCCACAAGACGAAGCAGCACATCCTGAGCGCGCACAATTAAAAATTGCTCCTCGTATGGTCACCCATGTGGACTTTACCAAACGCATTGACTCCTATCTCACTCGTTTTCGCAATAATGATGAAGAACATGCCTATGATGGCTTTGAAGATTTGCAAAATGGTACCATTTCCCTTGCCGGAATCCCTGATGAAATGCTACGCAGCAATTATTTACTTGGCATTCGTGCATTACGCTTTGCAGCCAACTTTGATTATAAAATAACTCCCAATACGTGGGTTGCCATTGTCAGAGCCGGTTCTCGTATTTTAGATTATGTGCCAATTCAACAAATTATGGACGAATGGCGCAAAGTTTCCGCTGAATCCATGTATAGATTTGTTCAATTGCTGTATGATACGCACATTTTGCACGGTCTTGTACCGGAAGTTGCGTCTTTATCTTGCATAACTCAAAGCGTAAACGAAGATGGCACATATAAAAGTGTTTTCCAACATACCATTGACGCCATGCGTGCTTACCCTGAAGAAGAATTTTGTCATGACTGGCTTGGTACCATGGCCATGTTCTTCCATGATGTGGGTAAATTGTATGCCGCACAATCCCATGACGATGAATGGACATTTTATCAACATCATCGTATTGGTGCCAAGGTAACCCGTAAAATTTTACGCCGTTTACATTTTCTTGCCGAAGATATTGACTTAATATGTCATTTAGTTCGCCATCAAATACGCTTTCAGTCCATGCTCACAGACCGTGGCATCAGACGTTTTAAAGCCATTGACGAATATCCACGTCTCATTGAAATGACTAAGGCAGATCTTAAAGCTCGCAATGGTTCTTATACGTACTTTAATCATAACATAAAATACCTACAACGTGCCGAAACTCCTGAGCAAATGCTTGAACCCTTGCTTAACGGCAACGAAATAATGCATCACACATCTCTGCCTCCGGGACCTATGATCGGTGTTTTACGTGAGGCACTTTTGCAAGCACAAATTGCCGGAGAAGTCAGCGACGGCGAAAGTGCCATTGCTTTTGTACGTACTTACGCTCAAAAAACCGTAGGATAATGTAAGTTTTATAATGATAGATATTTTATCCTTAACCCTCCCGGAATTACAAGCATTTATGCTGGACATGGGAGAACCGAAATTTAGAGCCTTGCAAGTCTGGCAATGGCTTTGGCAAAAAATGGCTCGTGATTTTGAAAGCATGAGCAATGTTTCCAAAGCAACACGTGCAAAACTAGCCACTTGTGCCCATATCACTTGGCCTGAAGTAAGTACCGTTGAAAAAAGTAAAGACGGAACTGTGAAATTCTTACTTACCCTTGCAGACGGGGCACAAGTGGAGACAGTACTCATACCATCTACCGCTCGAGATGGCAATGTTCGCTTAACTCAATGTCTTTCCTCACAAGTGGGGTGCGCCATGGCCTGTACCTTTTGCAGTACCGGTACCATGGGATTTGAACGCAACATGACGCATGGTGAGATTTTAGGTCAAGTCTTAGTTGCTCGTGATTATTTAGGCGATACAAGACCAGATCATCCAAAATTGCGTAATTTGGTTTTTATGGGCATGGGCGAACCGCTCTTAAATTTAAAAGAAATGTTGCGCTCTTTGCAAAGCCTTAACGATGACCATGGTCTAAATTTTTCACCGAGACGCATAACTGTTTCAACCTGCGGCATTGAAAAAGGACTGCAAGAGCTTGGAGAAAGTGGACTTGCCTTTCTTGCTATTTCTCTACACGCTCCAAGCCAAGAAATTCGCAAAAAAATTATGCCAAAAGCTGCTCATTGGCACTTGGACGATTTAATGCGAGCTTTGGCATCATATCCTTTGAAAACTCGAGAACGCGTTACTTTTGAATACCTTTTGCTTGGCGGTGTAAACGACAGTGCCGAACATGCAAAAATGCTTGCAAGGATTGTATCTAAGGTGAAAGGCAAGCTTAATTTAATTGTCTATAATCCTGCAAAAGCCGATACCTACAAAGCACCATCAGCCGCTCAAGTCCTTGCTTTTGAACGCATACTTTGGGATAAAAATATCACTGCCATCATTCGTAAAAGTAAAGGGCAAGATATTAATGCCGCTTGCGGTCAACTCAAAGCCGAAAGCCGCAAATCCATAACATCTAACATTTTGGAGTAAACAATGCATTATGACCTCTTGGTTCATGTGGATCTAGCCGATCCCAAACGTATGACCATGGCCTTAACCAACATTAAAAATTATCAAAAAGCTCTTGTGGGTCATGAATATACCGTGGTTGTTCTTGCCAATGCCGGAGCTGTACCATTTTACCTTAGCAATAGTGAAGAACATGTGGAAAGCATAAAAGAACTTGCGGCTTCAGGTGTTGTTTTCAAAGCTTGCATGAATGCTCTCAATAAAAATAACATAAAGCCCGAAGAGCTTCCTGAATATATTCAAGTGGTACCGGCAGGTATTGTGGAAATCGTTGACCTGCAAAGAGCCGGTTTTGCTTACTTAAAACCTTAATATAAAAGATTTATCTTTAAGGGCAGGAAGATAATTTCTGCCTTTTTTTTGTGGCTGATGCCTTAAGTCTGCTTTTTTTGGGAGAAAACCTTTTGTGAACAAAAGGTTCTTCCCCCAACCCCCCTTTCCAAAAAACTTCCACGCGAATTTTTCTTACGAAAAATTCTTTTATAATATATTTTTATACAGCTTACAGTAAACTACCTTAGAACACATTTAATTCCATTAAAGGCGCTTCTTAACAACCTCCACAAAAAATTAATCGGCGCCTCTTTAGAAAAAGCAGCGTATTTTAAATTTTGCTAAGTTAAGGCAAAAGCCATGTGATGATTTTATGTAAATTGCTGTGTAATGCATAAAAAAATGGGGTATAAAGTTTTCACTTCATACCCCACTAATTTATTTATTATCTAGCTATTTACCGGTTTCAAATATCCACCGACCATTAGCATATGCGATAATTTCTGTCATATTGCTAGAGCTTTTCACTTTACAAGGTGCTTTCAAAGCTTCCGCTTTTGTGGCACCGTAGCACACAAGCTCGTCTTGCCTATATCTCACTATACCAACAAAGTTCTTACCGTCAGTTTTACGCACTTCCGTGGTGTACTGTGTTGGGTTCACACTGTGATAATAAGCAACGTATCCGGAACCTTCCTTGCGCACTGCCTTATTAGACTCTTTCGGCAGCACATTCCGTGCAACATGACTTACTAAAGTTTTGGCCACAGGTTTGAATGATTCTTCTGCAGCCTCTGCTACTGAAGACGTTACTAATGAAAGTCCTAAACATATCCCTAAGCAAACGCTTAGATTGGTTAAGGTTTTTAATAGTTTTTGCATGATACAACCTTATTAATTATTCCATTTTAAGTTTTCAGTAGCTTCCGCATGAATGGCTTAGCGGAAAGACAATTCAACGCGACGGTTCAAGTAACGACCTTCTTCGGTCTTGTTGTCATACT
>CAYJHV010000176.1:0-4026 GCA_964369825.1 uncultured Desulfovibrionaceae bacterium
CACTCTTTTTTTGTGCGTAGATACAAAATCATATTTTGCACATAGAACTATATAATAAAATAATTGTGCAGAGGTCTTAAATATGGAATGGAATGACTCTGCCATTGTCCTTGAGACAGGGAAGTTTAGAGAAAGCGATCTTTGGTTACGCATTTTTTCTCAAAATCGTGGAATAATGACGGTTTTTGCCTTCGGTGGCAGTCGTAGCCGCCGCCGTTTTTGTGGTTGCCTTGATGTACTCAATACCATTCATTGTCGGGTAAAAAGTAGTCGCAATGGTCAGTATCTTGCGCTGGAAGAGGGTACTTTATTACGAGGTCCTCAAAAATTACGCTATGATTTGAATCGTTTGGGTATGGTTTCCAATTGTATTAAATTTTTGCAAATATTTGGTATAGCTGAAGACGGTGCGGCAAAGGTTTTTGCTTTTGTACAAGAAATGCTTCTTCTTTTTGAAGAAAGTGTGGTTCCGCATACTCTTTTTCCGGTGCTCTTCCGAATGCGCATAGCTGCGGAGCAAGGTTTTGCTCCGGCTTTTGCTTCGTGTGCCATATGTGAAACGAATTTATCCGATAAAGAAAGCATTTTTTATATGGATGAAGGGCTTTGTCGATGTAAAAATTGTGTTGCCAATGGTAAATCACTTGCTTATACCATGCAGCTCCCTGCCAAAGTCTCGGAGCTTTTGCAAAAAGTGATACATTTGCCGCCAAGTCATTGGGGAGTTGGTGGACTTTTGCCTTTTGAACGGAGTGCGTGTTTTCGTGCCGTGGATGGTTTTGTACAGTATCATCTTGGCATTGTTTGGGAAGATGGACGTTTTAGACGTATTTAAATTATTTAGAGGAATGGTATGTATTTTCAGGATATTATTTTAACATTACAAAATTTTTGGGCAAAACAAGGTTGTGCCATTGAACAACCCATGGATATCGAATGCGGCGCAGGTACTTTTAATCCGCATACTTTTTTACGTGTCATCGGTCCCGAGCCTTGGTCTGTTGCCTATGTGGAGCCTTCAAGGCGTCCCACCGACGGACGTTACGGGGAAAATCCCAATCGCTTGCAGCGTTATTTTCAATTCCAAGTGATTTTAAAACCTTCACCGGAAAATGTTCAAGAATTATACCTTGAAAGCCTCAGTGCTCTTGGGCTGGATGCCGGAAAAAATGACGTACGTTTTGTGGAAGATGACTGGGAGTCTCCTACCCTCGGAGCTTGGGGGCTTGGCTGGGAAGTGTGGCTCAACGGCATGGAAGTGACCCAATTTACTTACTTTCAACAAGTGGGTGGTATAGACTTACAGCCCATCAGCGTTGAGCTGACTTATGGTCTTGAAAGGCTTGCCATGTACTTACAAGGTGTTGAATCTGTCTATGATTTGCGCTGGAATAAAAATGTTACCTATGGGCATTTGTATCATCAAAATGAAGTGGAACAATCTCGCTATAATTTTGAAGAAAGCAATGCTGACATGCTCTTGCATTTTTTCAATGCCTGCGAAGCGGAATGCAAAAAACTTATGGAGCTGAGTTTGCCTTGGCCTGCCTATGATTATTGCCTAAAGTGTTCACATACCTTTAATTTATTGGACGCGCGCGGTGCTATTTCCATTACCGAGCGCACCGGCTATATTGGCAGAGTTCGTGCTTTAGCTTCCGGAGTGGCACATTTATACGCTGAGCAACGTGAAAAACTTGGTTATCCCATGCTTCAAAAATAGTAGCACTGAGCATATCTTCATAATATTCGATAAATAACTGTTTATAATGAAATCTCATTATAAATGAAGTATGCAATGTAGCTTATTAAGGAAATAATATGTCTTTATTTGTTCTTGAAATTGGCAGTGAAGAATTGCCGGCTCGTTTTTTGGCTTCACAAGCTGCCGAATTACAAAAACGTTTTGAGGTGGCACTTACTGAAAATGGAATTGTCTGCTCAAAGGTGAGTGTACTGACAAGCCCACGCCGTGCGGCGGTATTTTTAGAAGATATTCAGCCCGTACAGGCAAAAAGGGAAGAAGTCATAGCAGGACCTCCTGCCCGCATAGCCTATGATGAAAATGGTAAAGCCACCAAGGCATTGGAAGGTTTTTTACGTACCAATGGCGTGGAATTACAAGATGTATTTCTTGAGGAAACGCCCAAGGGAAGCTATGTATGTGTGCGCAAAGAAAGCGGCGGCGCAAGCAGTGCAAAACTTTTGGAAGAAATCTGCCCTGCAATAATCTCCTCCTTACCTTTCGCAAAAAAAATGCGCTGGGGAGCACAAAACTTTGCCTATGCTCGTCCTTTACGTTGGGTTTTAGCTCTTTTTGATAGTACCATTGTCCCCTTCACCGTGGGACCTGTGAGTTCGGGCAATGTTACGTGGGGGCATAGAATTCATGGCAGGCAAGCAGACGGAAGTATTGCAATTACTGTAGATAATGCTTCCGAATATTTGGCAAAAATCCGAGAAATCGGCGGTGTGGAACCTGATGCCGGCATCAGACGCACCAGCATCATTGATGCCGGCAATGCTGCCGCAGAAAAATTAAATGCTAAAATTTTATGGAAAGATTCCTTGTTGGATGAAGTGCAAGGGCTTTGTGAACACCCTGTACCTATCATAGGAAGTTTTGACCCTTCTTTTTTGGAAGTGCCGCGCGAAGCCTTACTTACCAGTATGCAAAGTCATCAAAAAAGTTTTGGGCTTGAAAATGCACAAAACGAAAATGGTGAACTTATGCCTTACTTTTTAACCGTTTCCAATACCAAAGCAGAAGATATGGACGTGGTGAAAAGCGGCTGGGAACGTGTTTTGCGTGCTCGTCTTGAAGATGCACGCTTTTTTTGGAATAGCGATTTGGAAGCGGACTTTGATACCTGGCTTAAAAAATTGGATACGGTTATTTTCCTTGGGCCTCTTGGTTCCATGGGCAATAAAACTCGTCGTCTGCAAGAACTTTGTGTGTGGCTTTTAGATAATTGTACAACTGCCGGTATTGCAAACATACCCACAAAGGAAGAAGCCGCTCGTGCAGGGCTTTTATCCAAGGCTGATTTGGTGTCGGGTATGGTGGGAGAATTTGACACCTTGCAAGGTATTATGGGCGGCATTTATGCCGGCAAAAAAGGCGAAAAAGAAAATGTCGCCAAAGCCTTACAAGAACAATATTTACCTGCGGGACCTGAAAGTGCCATGCCCGAAAGCTTACTTGGGGCATTTTTATCCATGGCAGACAAAGCCGATACTCTCGTTGGTTGCTTTGGCTTAAATATGATACCAACCGGAGCTGCCGACCCCAATGCTCTGCGCCGTGCGGTGCTTGGTATCATACGTTGCCTTTTGGAATTTAATCTTCGTCTTGATATTCAAGCTTTTTTTCAAAAAGCACAAGAACTTTACGGTGACATTACTTGGAAGGTACAGAGTGAAGAATGCATTGAAAAGTTACAAGAATTTTTTAAAGCACGCCTGAAAAATTTCTGGCAGGGGCAAGGTAAAAATACTTTGTTGGTGGAAGCTGTTCTTGCTGTTCAAGGTGCTGATGTTTGTATTGCCGAAAAACGCCTACAAGCATTGACCAAACTCTACGAAAGTGAACAATTTGTTGCTGCAGTACAAACCTTTAAGCGAGTTTCCAATATTATACGCAAACAAGGGCAAGAATTTTCCTTAAACGGAGAATATAACACTGCATTACTTCAAGAAGACGCAGAAAAATCTCTGGCACAAAATCTTGATTTATTGCTGCCACGCTTTGATGATTTATGGCAAAAAGATGATTTTGATGCCATTCCGCAGCTTTTACTGGAAGTGCGCCCAAGCATAGACGCTTTCTTTGATGGGGTTATGGTTATTTGCGAAGACAAAGAATTACGTGTAAATCGGTTAAACATCTTAAAAGCACTTACGAAGCGCATGGAAAAATTCGCTGATTTTACGTTGCTACAAGTATAGTTTTGCTTTTTGTTGCTTTTTGTTGCTTTTTGTTGCTTCTTTATACATCATTCTGATTTTGTGGGGGAGGGGAAAACT
>CAYJHV010000177.1:0-4002 GCA_964369825.1 uncultured Desulfovibrionaceae bacterium
GTGGTATAATTATATTCTTCCACGCATTTGGCAGCAATGTCCGGACGCAAAATAAAGTTGATAAAGGTATGAGCTGCATCCTTATTCTCGGCATGGACGGGGATAACAAAATTATCAAGCCAAAGTGGCGCACCTTCTTTGGGGTAAATGAACTCAAGGTCAGGATTTTCTTGTTTGGCAATGAAGGCATCACCATTCCAGATGAAACCGGCAGTAACTTCTCCGCTGATGAGAGCTTGTTTGGCGGCGGTCACATCAAAAATTCTGACGCTGGGTTTGAGGCGCACAAGCCATTCATAGCCTTTTTTGATTTCTTCGGGATCTTTAGTGTTGATAGAAGAGCCGGTTGCCAAAAGAGCTGCCCCAAAGGTATCGCGCAAATCATCGGAAAGCAGAAGTTTTCCTTTGAATTCAGGACGCATAAGGTCATTCCAAGAAGTGATGGTCTTGGGGTCAACGGCATTTTTATTTACCATAAAACCTTGGGCTCCCCACATATAAGGAATGGAATAAGCATCTTTACTGTCAAAAGCCTTTGCTACCATTTTTTCATCAAGATATTTAAGGTTTGGAAGCTTTTTTTTGTCAATGGGACTGAGCAAGCCGCTTTCACGCATCAAATCCACAAAATATGTGGAGGGTACCACCACATCATAACCTTTGCCGCCAAGTAATTTTAATTTGGCAAACATGGCCTCATTGGATTCATAGGTTGTATAAACCACTTTAATGCCGGTTTCCTTGGTGAATTGATCAAGGACAGATTGCGGAATATACTCTGACCAATTGTAAACATTGACAACTTTTTCTTTAGCAGCTTGTACAGAGCTCACACTGCCAAAAATCACCAAACATAAAACCAACAAAAGCAATTTTTTCATCAATTTTTTCTCCTTTTTCCTATGGTCCATGCCAAAAGCACCAAAATCACCGTTATGCCAAACATCAGCGCCGAAAGCGCATTGACATCGGGTTTCATGCCAAGGCGAACCATGGAGTAGATTTTTAAGGGTAACACTTCAAAAGATGGGCCCGTCACAAAAAAACTGATGAGCACATCATCCATGGACAAAGTGAAGGCTAAAAGCCAACCTGCTATTACAGCCGGTAAAATAAGCGGCAAAATGACATGATAAAATGCTTGCCATTCCGTGGCACCAAGGTCACGAGCCGCTTCCACAATGCTTTCGTCAAATTCGCTCAGTCTTGCTAAGATTGTAATAATAACAAAGGGAAGCGAAAGTGTGGTATGGGATATAAGTAAGGTTGTAAAACCAAGCTCAATATTAAGGACAATGAAAAATATGAGCAGGGAAATACCCATGACAATGTCCGGTGAAACGGTGAGCACATAGACAGAACCATGGAAAACTTTGCGTCCCAAAAATCGATAGCGCTTTAAGGCAACGGCCGCCAAAATACCTAATATTGTGGCTAAAGTTGCGCTTAAAGAACCTAAAGTCAGTGAATTGAGGGCAGAATCTAACAGTGTTTCATTTTGCAGCAAAAGATCGTACCATTTCAGGGTAAAACCTCGCCAATCCGTAGAATATTTTGCCGCATTGAAAGAATAAACAATGACCAATATGATGGGTAAATACAATAAAGCATAAATGCCCGTGAGCCAAATTTTTGCAAAAATACGCATCAGTTTGCCCCCTCAGTTTTGTAATCATGAAGGGATTCTTCATCTAAATCGTTGTTCTTATTGTGTGTATAGCTATTAACAAGGCGATAGGTCAGCAATAAGAGAATGAGTAAAAGAGTGAGGAAAGTACTTGCTGCCGCTCCCAGTGGCCAATCTCTTGCCACCAAGAATTGATTTTTAATGAAATTTCCCACCAATAAAGTTTTGGCCCCGCCTAAAATCTCGGGAATATAAAAAGCTCCCAGTGATGGCAAAAAGACCAAAATACTGCCTGCCACAATACCGGGCAAGGTGAGAGGTAAGGTAATATGCCAAAATGTGCGTATGGGGCTTGCGCCAAGGTCTCTGGCTGCTTCGGCATAGCGACCGTCAAGTTTTTCTATGCTGGCATAGAGTGGAAGAATCATAAAAGGCAGGAATGTATAAACCATACCGCAAAAAGTGGCAAAGCTTCCGTACATGAGCGAGATGGGCTGTTCGGTAAACCCAAGCCACATGAGCAAAGAGCTGATCAGACCATTTGCCTTGAGTATGGCAATGAGTGCATAGGTACGGATGAGCGAATTAGTCCAAAAAGGAATAATAATTAACAATAAAAGCCACGGTTTGGTTTTTTCTTTGGCACGAGCCATGGCAGAGGCAAAAGGATATGCCAAGACAAGACAGGTAATGGTGGAGACAAGCGCAATCCAAAATGATTCCCATAATATGCTCAAATATTTGGGATCAAGAAGATTGACGTAATTTTCAAATGTCAGCACCGGCAACACAAAATCATGTTCGCCACGTTGTAAAAAGGTAATAATCAACAAACCCACATTGGGTAAGAGGGCAAAAATACTCAGCCATAAAGCGGTGACGCCGATGCTAAAATTGCGCAAAAAATTAAAATTCTTCATGACAATATTATTTATTTTCTTCCGGCGGCAATAAAACTTCCCAACCGCTTACCCAAGTAACGTAAACATCTTCACCGGGTACATAGTTGATATCAATGCCGTCTTCATCAAAAAATTCTGCGCCGATGAGGGCAGGTCCTTGATTTTCAAGCACGGTATGAATATCTACCGTGGCACCTTTGTATACGGTTTCCTCTATTTTGGCACGCAAAATGGGAGCATTGGCGTCGGGGCGTTCTTCATAAGTATGATAAATACGTAAATCTTCAGGGCGAATGAGCACATTGACTTTATCATTGACGGCAAAATCACCCTTGGAAGGTACGGTGAAAATCGTTTCTTGTACGGCGATTTCATACATATTATCTGCATTTTTATTAACAATGGTGGCAGGTAAAATATTGATTTCGCCAACAAAACGAGCAACATAAAGGTTTGCAGGATTTTCATAAATATCTTGAGGGCTTCCCTCTTGTACAATGCGCCCGTTGTCCATAACAACCACTCGATCGCTCATGGCAAAAGCTTCTTCTTGATCGTGGGTGACAAAAACAAAGGTAATACCAAGTTTTCGTTGTAAACGTTTGATTTCCAATTGCATTTGACAGCGCAATTTATAATCTAAGGCGGAAAAAGGCTCGTCCAGCAAAAGAACCAAAGGTTCGTTGACAATGGCACGTGCCAAAGCCACACGTTGCTGTTGTCCGCCGGAAAGATGCGCCGGTTTGCGATCCTCCAAATGTTCAAGCCTGACCATCTGTAAGATCTCTCGCACACGCTTGGCAATGTCTTTTTTGGGCAAACCTTGCATTTTCAAGCCAAATGCCACATTGTCAAACACCGTCATATGGGGAAAAAGTGCGTAATTTTGAAAAACCGTATTTACCTGACGTTTTTCGGGCGGCACGGAGCTCACATCTTTGCCGTCCATGTACAGCGAACCGGCATCCAATTGCTCAAATCCGGATAATATGCGTAAAATAGTGGTTTTGCCACAGCCAGAAGGACCGAGTAAGGTGAGAAATTCCCCATTGGCAATGGTAAGATCTATGCCATTTAAAGCCAACTGGTTGTCATATTTTTTAACAACACCACTCAAGGTAATAAGAGGCGGATTTTGCTTCATTCTTTTATTATTATACCTGCTTGTTGGGATAAAGGTTGAGGTTCACTTATGGTTATCGCTAACACTCTCACATAAAATCGCTTGTTACAGCATTGCGGACAATAAAGCAAGATTTTCTGCTCAAAAAATTTTTTTTCATGAAATTGTAACAATTGAATTTGTAATCATTGGTTAATACATTTTTTTTTATGAAGAGAATTAAAGATAAAATTCCGATTCTAAGTTTTATGTATGCTAATCTGAATTTTAAATTGGAATAAGCATATTTTCATAACTAGTGCCTTGCTTTATTCAAAAACTTAGATTTTATTAAAACAATCAGGTTATTG
>CAYJHV010000178.1:0-3998 GCA_964369825.1 uncultured Desulfovibrionaceae bacterium
TAAAGCATGTGGTCATTGGCATTAAAGACCCCAATCCTCTTGCCGGCGGCGGTGCTGAGTATTTGCAAAGCCATGGAATAGAAGTTGAAATTGGCATTGAAGAAGAATTATGTCGGGATCTTGTGGCGGATTTCCTTTGTTGGAAAGAATGCGAGCGTCCTTATGTATTGCTCAAAATGGCTTCCACTTTGGACGGGCGCATAGCCACACGTACCGGTCATTCGCAATGGGTGAGCGGTGAAGATTCACGACGAAGGGTGCAAATTTTACGGGAAAAATTGGCAAAGGCCGGCGGTGCCATTGTTATTGGCGGCAGTACCTTTCGTGAAGATAATCCACGTTTAACCGTGCGCTATCCTGAAGGTCAAGACGGTCCGCAGCCTTTGGCTTGCGTGGTCACTTCACGTATGTCCACCGTGAGTATGGACAATATTATTTTACAGGAAAGACCTCAGGACGTGATTTTTTATTCATCTCCGGCAGGAGCAGCTTCGCCCATGGCCAAGGCATTGACCGAGCTTGGTGCAAAGGTGTGGTCTGAACCATTGCTTGATCCCAAAATACGTTTGCCTAGCCTTGAAACTTTGTTTAAACGTTTACTCAGCGAAATGAATTGCCCTTATATTCTTTGTGAAGGCGGCGGAAAGCTGGCTTTAAGTCTTCTTGAGCAAGGGCTTGTGGATGAATTTCATTTGCACTTGGCACCTCGTATTTTGGGAGACAATGAGGCTCGTCCCATTTTTGATGGGAAAAGCCCTTTGGATATGTCAGACGCTTTAAGTTTACGCATAGCAGATTATGAGATGCACGGTGAAGACATGCATATTATGTTGAGGCCAAAATAATGTTTACCGGACTTATTCAAGGTCAAGGCACGGTGCGTCATGTTCATTCACATGGGCAAGATTTGCGCTTGACCATTGATACGCATTTTAACTTAAGCAATCTTACTCTTGGGGAATCCATTGCCGTTAACGGTGCTTGCCTTACGGCAGAAAGTGGCGATGAGCATTTTTTTTCTGCCTATGTATCGGAAAAATCATTGAAAAGTACCGGTCTTTCAGAGCTGAAAACCGGAACCCTCGTTAATCTTGAGCGAGCACTTGCCATGGGCGATCGCCTTGGCGGACATATTGTCAGCGGGCATGTGGATACGGTGGGTACGGTTAAAAGTGTGAGTATGGCGGGACAATCTCGTATTATCACGGTACTTTTTCCCTCAAATTACTATGCCGAAGTCATACCTAAAGGCTCAATTACCTTAGATGGTGTGAGTTTAACGGTGAATGCCTGTGGTCTTGAGGGTGAGCAGGCTTTTTTAGAGGTGAATGTTATACCTGAAACGTATAATGTAACCACAGTGAAATTTTGGAAATCAGGCACAAGAATAAATCTTGAAACCGATATTATCGGAAAATATGTGCGTCATATGTTAACTCCTTTTTCGAGTATAGCGGGCGCAGGGAAAGTGGGTGCTTGTATGGTTGGTGAAAAGCAGACAAGCTCCATTACGGAAAATTTATTACAAGAGCATGGCTTTTTATAAAAGGAAACAAAATAATGCCATTATGCACCATTGATGAGGCTATTGAGGATATTGCCAAAGGAAAAATGATTATCCTTGTGGACGATGAAGATCGTGAAAATGAAGGCGACTTAACCATTGCCGCAGAACATGTTACACCGGAAATCATAAATTTTATGGCAAAATATGGGCGTGGTCTCATTTGTTTACCCATGAGTGCCGAGCGTTGCGAACTCTTGGATTTGGGGCTTATGACCCAGCGCAATGGGTCAAAATTCGGAACTAATTTCACCGTGTCCATTGAAGCACGTTATGGCGTGACCACAGGTATTTCTGCCAAGGATCGTGCCACCACCATTTTGGCATGTGTGGCGGACAATCCAAGACCTGAGGATATTGTGACGCCCGGGCATATTTTCCCATTGCGTGCTCGTCCGGGTGGGGTCTTGGTACGTGCCGGGCAAACGGAAGGCAGTGTTGACTTGGCTGTGCTTGCCGGTTGCAAAGATGCGGCGGTTATTTGCGAAATCATGAATGATGACGGTGAAATGATGCGCCTGCCTGAATTGGAAGTTTTTGCTGCCGAACATGGGCTTAAAATTGCTGCGGTGAAAGATCTTATTCGCTATCGTATGCAAAGAGGGCAGGTGTCGGTACGCCGTGTGGACGAAGCGCATTTACCTTCCATGTATGGTGATTTCAAAGTAATTGCCTATGAATGCGATATGGATACGGGAACGCATTTAGCCGTTATTAAAGGCGATTTGTCAGGACCTGAACCTGTACTTGTGCGGGTACACAGCGAATGCTTAACGGGAGATGCGCTTGGTTCACTACGTTGTGATTGTCGAGGACAATTGGCATCGGCATTGGCGCAAATTGAAAAAGAAGGGCGAGGCGCTGTGATTTATATGCGCCAAGAAGGACGTGGCATAGGACTTGCCAATAAAATTCGTGCCTACGCTTTGCAAGACAGCGGACTTGATACGGTACAAGCCAATGAAAAATTGGGTTTTGCGCCGGACTTGCGCAATTATGGAACGGGAGCGCAAATTCTTGTGGATTTGGGTATTAGAAAGATGCGTATGCTCACCAACAATCCTAAAAAAATTGTTGGATTGGAAGGATATGGCATTGAGATTGTGGATCGTGTACCCATTGAAACGCAAGTTTGCCCGGATAATGCGTGCTATTTGCAGACCAAAAAAGATAAGATGGGTCATTTGTTCACTAAATTACCATGCGGTCGCCCGTAAGCTTTCTTTAGTGGTTAGTGGTTAGTGGTTAGTGATTAGTGGTTAGTGATTGGTTGTCAGTGCCATGAATGAGCGATAGTTATATTATGAACTGTGCTCACCATTAACCGCTTGAAATTAAAATGAAAACTTCAACATCTATGTTTAAATCATAACTTTTCAACAAAGCAAACCGCTATGACAGTTTGCATAAGATATATTTAATGTGGAGAAAAAAATGTCAAAAATTCGTACCATTGAAGGCATGTTAGATGCCAAGGGCTTGAAATTTACTATTATTGCCACACGTTTTAATGATTTCATTGTGGATCGTTTGGTGGGTGGTGCTGTGGACTATCTTATGCGTCATGGTTGTGCCAAGGAAGATATAACCATTGTGCGTATTCCCGGTGCTTTTGAGATGCCGGTGGTATGCAAAAAAATAGCTGCCAAGAATGAGTGCGACGGCATTTTGGCTTTGGGAGCTGTTATTCGTGGCGGTACGCCGCATTTTGATTTTGTGGCCAATGAAGCAACTAAGGGGCTTGCGCATGTTTCCTTGGAGTATACTGTTCCGGTGGGCTTTGGGCTTTTGACCACTGATAATTTGGAACAGGCCATAGAGCGGGCAGGTACCAAGGCCGGTAATAAGGGTGTCGAGGCTGCCGCTGCTGTGCTTGAGACAGTACGAGTTATGCAACAACTTTAATGTCTACTTGCAAAAATGTTGTATCGCCTGCGAAAAAACGTGGTTTTCCGCTATCATTCGAACATATAATGAATAAATTACTGCCGAGTTAGTACATGTCCAAAAAAAATACACGTCGAGCCGAGCGGGCTTTTGCCTTTCAGGTTTTGTACGCACTTTCTTTTACACCTGCCAAGGATATAGAGGGAGTACGTGCGGCTTTTCGCAATTCTCCTGATTTTGAAGAAAATCAGGGGGGTAACTATGATGGTTTTGCCTTTGAATTGGTTGTGGGCATTTGGCGTCATGAAAAAGAGCTGGATGCTTTGGTGACGCAATTTTCGCATAATTGGCGTTTATCTCGTATGGGGCGCATTGAGCTTATTATTTTGCGAATGGGCATTTATGAAATGCTTTATCGCCAAGATATTCCTGCTAAGGTTGCCAAAAATCAAGCTTTGGAACTTTCGCAACAATTTGGCGAAGAAAGTGCGCGTTCCTTTGTGAAGGGTATTTTGGATGCGGCGGTGAAGGCTTTGGAAAGTGGCGA
>CAYJHV010000179.1:0-3979 GCA_964369825.1 uncultured Desulfovibrionaceae bacterium
CGCTTTGGCTCAGAAGAATTTTTGCAAAATATCCCTTTCAAAAGTTGCACACTTTTTAAACTGTGTTTATACTCCACGCAGAGTGAATGGATAATTGACTTTGAAAATATCCTTTCATGGAAAATTTGATTTTCCGTGCACTGTTATTTTGCAGTGTAGTTTTGAAACTTCGCTTGGAGCCATACATGACCAAACAGACACCTCCCTTGCTTTTTTTGCCCGTACTTCATGGGGATTTATGTAGCAGACATATAAAGTACATATCTGCCGCAAAATATTTTGATGTTGGATTGAATACCGAAAAAAATGTAAGCGTACCTTGTGAAGATACGCAAGATTTGTCCTCTTGGAAACCGGAAAATTTTCCTTTTTCGCAAGCAGAGGCAAAAGCCTGTTTAAGGGATATTCAAGCCATGGGTGAGGCGGCTTTATCCGGTGTTCCTTTACAAGCTTTTATGACTTTGCAAAGTCCGCAACAGGAATTAAAAAAACTTGAAGAACAAAAAGATTTGGAAAATTTTATGGCCTGCGTTGAAGGAAAAGTTGCGGAGCAAAACATACATATTTTGCGTGCAGCTCAAAAATTTTTGCTTTGGGCATGGCTTATGGAAGAATATATTGTTGACTTACAAGATCTTACACAAAAATATTCTGCCAATAGCAATCATATCTTAGATGCCCTTGAAGTAGACGTGGACGAGGAACCGGCTTTAAACAGCCTTTTACGCATTCAAAGTTCCCTTGCCGATGCAAGTTTTGTCTTGCCCCCATGGCGATTGGTTCTGGAAAATATGGCACCTTTTTTACCTGATGTGTGTACGGTCATTGTCAATAATCCGGAAATGGCAGAATATATTTCAGAAAAAGAGCAACTTTCTCCTTTGAGTGAAGCTGAGTTACAGGCCTTGCACTTGGGTAATGTAAGCAGAGCAAGTCACTGTACATGCAGCATACAAGAGCTTATAAATAATCCTCAAATACAAATAAAAAATTCTTCTGCCAATGATTACGGACTTACAAAAAAATTACATTGCATTATTGTGCATAACAAGGTAGCTTAAAGTATGAATTCTTTTGCAAAACTTCCACAAAAAATAGCCGGCGTCATCTTTGACTGCGACGGCGTGATTATAGATTCCAGAAAGCCCAATGCTGTGTATTATAATAAAATTCTTGCAGCTTTTGGACTTGCTCCTTTAAGCAAAGAACAAGAAGAATATACCTACATGGCCACGGTTAAACAAGCTTTACAAAGCATAATTCCCACGCATTTACACGCACAAATAGCCGAAGTAAGCAAACGTACAGTGGATTATGGACGTGATATCATGCCACTGGTGGAACTTGAAGCGGGTTTTGCGGATTTTATCGCTTGGCTTAAAGCAAAAAATGTGCGCCTTGCCATTCATACCAATCGTGCCGAAGGTATGTACATGGTGACGGATAAATTTCCTTTACTCAAAGAATTTTCACCCATAATGACTGCCGATATTGTGCGCCCAAAACCTGATCCCGAAGGTATATTACACATTTTATCCACATGGAAATTGACAAAAGAAGATGTTATCTTTGTGGGTGACAGCGAAAATGACCAAGCCGCCGCCAAGGCTGCCGGTCTTGCCTTTGTGGCCTATGGTACCGGTAATCTGCACGGTACCATTTCTGTAAATAATTATGCGACTTTACAAAATGCCATTGAGAAATTTATTTAAGAAAGCATGAAAAGAAGAGGTAAATAATGATTGTTTTAGCTAATGTTTTAAATGGAATAGCCTTTGTTTTGGGCGGTCTTTTAAAAGTTTATTTTTGGGTAGTACTCATTGCCGTGCTACTCACGTGGGTACGCCCCGATCCTTACAATCCCATTGTGCGCACTTTGAACATGCTCACCGAACCGGTTTTTTACCGTATACGAAAATGGTTGCCTTTTACCTATAAATACGGCATGGACTTTTCACCGGTTATTGTTTTATTAGGTATACAATTATTGGAGTGGATAGTGATTAAAAGTCTTATTGAGTATGCCAGAGTACTTTCATAAAAACTTTTTTTAATTTTTTTGCCAAAATCACCTTTACGGTGTTTTGATTTATGTGTTTTACTATGTACAACGTCTAAAAAGGAGAATTCAGATGGAAGCACGCGAAAAAGAGTTATTGGAAAAACATGCAGGTCAAGATCCGGAACTACAAGATGCTTGGGATGATCATGTTCTGTATTCAAAGCAGGTAACCAAACTTGAAGGAAAAGCCTTTCGCACCCCCACTGAAGAACAAACCCTTAAGCAATTGAAAAAACAAAAGCTTGAAGGAAAAACTCGTCTTGTGGCCTTGCTTGATAAATATAATTAAGAATAAATATGTTGACTTTGTTCAAAATTTGAACAAAAAAACGCTGAAATGATTCAAATCAAGACCTGTGTATGTACATCGTGCACAGGTCAGGAATTTAGGAGACAAAACTCATGAAGATGACTGGTGCGCAGATACTGCTCGAAACTTTTAAACGCGAAGGTGTGGATACTTTTTTTGGTTATCCCGGAGGATGCGTCATTGACGTATACGATGAAATACCTCGCCATCCTGATTTACGCCATATTCTTGTAAGACATGAGCAGGCTGCCGTACACGCAGCAGATGGCTATGCAAGAGCCACCGGCAAGGTAGGAACCTGCCTTGTGACCTCAGGTCCGGGTGCTACCAATACAGTTACCGGCATAGCCACTGCATATTGTGACTCCATACCGCTTGTCATCATTACCGGACAAGTTCCCACAGCACTCATAGGCAATGATGCCTTCCAAGAGGTGGATATTGTAGGCATAACTCGTCCGTGCACCAAGCATAACTATCTTGTGAAAGATATTAAGCAGCTTACACAGATTTTGCGCCAAGCCTATTATTTGGCAAGAAGCGGTCGCCCGGGGCCGGTATTGGTGGATTTACCCAAGGATATTATGCAACAAAGCACTGAATTTGTTTGGCCTGAAACCACACAAATGCGCAGCTACAATCCTACCTATCGCCCAAATCTTAATCAATTGCGTAAATCTGTGGATATGCTTGCGCAAGCCAAAAAACCGCTTATGCTCGTAGGCGGTGGTGTGATTAATTCCGACGCTGCCGAAGCTGTCAACATCTTGGCAGAAGAAATGCAAATTCCTGTAGCTTCTACACTCATGGGACTTGGCGGTTTTTCCTCCGAAAGCCCTTTATGGTGCGGTATGGTGGGTATGCATGGTTGTTATGCTGCCAATATGGGCATCAATCAATGTGATGTAATCATGGCCGTTGGCGCACGCTTTGACGACAGAGTTACCGGACGCATTTCCGCCTTTGCCCCCAATGCACGCATTATACACATCGACATTGACCCCACTTCCATTCGCAAAAATGTGAAAGTGGACGTGCCGGTGGTGGGTGATTGTCGCCTTGCCCTTGAAGGAATGCTTGAAATCATCAAATCCCGTCAAGAGGAAAAAGAATATCTTAAACCTCATAAAGAATGGATTTGCCAATTACAAGCTTGGGCTACGGAGCATCCACTGCACTACAGCGAAGGTGAGTGCATCAAGCCCCAAACAGTTATTAAGACCTTAAATAATCTGACCAAGGATAAAGAGACCATCATTGCCACGGAAGTTGGGCAGCATCAAATGTGGGCAGCACAATTTTATGATTTCAAAAAACCCCGTACCTTACTCACCTCCGGCGGGCTTGGTACCATGGGCTTCGGCTTTCCCGCTGCCATAGGCGCACAATTCGCCTATCCAGATGCCTTGGTTGTTACCGTGGCAGGTGACGGTTCCATTCAAATGAATATACAAGAAATGGCCACCGCCGTGGAAAACAAATTACCCATAAAAATCCTGATCTTAAACAACAGCAATCTTGGTATGGTACGCCAATGGCAAGAACTTTTTTACCAAAAAAATTACAGCTTTACCAATATGCAAGCTCAACCGGATTTCGTGAAGCTT
>CAYJHV010000180.1:0-3963 GCA_964369825.1 uncultured Desulfovibrionaceae bacterium
ATGAAGATCAAGACAGTCGAACCATTCGAGATATTAAGGAACAAGACATTTATTTTGGTACTCTTCCTTTAATGACCGAAAAAGGTACCTTCATTATAAATGGTACCGAACGTGTTATTGTAAACCAATTGCAGCGATCTCCCGGAATAATTTTTGAACATGACGGAGGCAAGACTCATACCAGCCGTAAAGTTTTGTATTCTTGTCGTGTCATTCCCATGCGCGGTTCGTGGCTTGATTTTGATTTTGACCACAAAGATATTTTGTATGTGCGCATTGACCGCCGCCGTAAAATGCCTGCCACTATTTTGTTCAAAGCCATGGGCATGAGCAATACAGAAATCTTAAATTATTTTTACGATACAGAAATTTATCATCTGGAAGACAATGGCAGAGTATTGTGGGAAGTACAAAAAAATCTTTTCCGCAAAGACAACGCCTTCACTGATATTGCCCTACCCGACGGTACCATTGCTTGTAAAGCAGGCAAACCCATAACCAAGCGTGCATGGCGTCAACTTTGCGAAGCCGGTGTTCCCAGCATTGAAGTGGCACCGCAAAGCATAGAAGGTTTGTTTTTGGCAGAAGATATCATGAATACCGATACCGGTGAAGTGTTTGCCGAAGCCGCCGATGAAATCACCGCCACAGTTGTCGAGCGTTTGCGGGAATTTGGTATTACCCGTGTCGCTGTTTTGCACACCAAGGGTACCGATGCATCATCTTCCATTCGTGATACCTTGGTTATGGATCGCATTCCTGATATGGAAAAAGCACAAGAAGAAATTTATCGTCGCTTGCGTCCTTCTTCTCCGCCCACACCTGAAATTGCCGCATCTTTTTTTGACAATATTTTCCGCAGCGGTGATTATTATGACCTTTCTCCGGTGGGACGTTATAAGTTAAATCAACGCCTTGGATTGAGTTCTGAGTTTAATTTACGTACCCTCACCGATACGGATATTTTAACAGCCATCAAGGTACTGGTAAGCCTAAAAGACAGCCACGGTCCGGCAGATGACATTGACCATCTTGGCAATCGTCGTGTGCGCCTTGTGGGTGAACTTGTGGAAAACCAATATCGTATTGGTCTTGTGCGCATGGAACGTGCCATTAAGGAGCGAATGAGTTTACAAGAAGTGGCAACGCTTATGCCTCATGACCTCATCAATCCAAAACCGGTGGCCGCTGTGCTCAAAGAATTTTTTGGCACATCACAGCTTTCGCAATTTATGGATCAAACCAATTCTTTGTCGGAAGTAACGCACAAGCGTCGTCTTTCCGCTCTTGGTCCCGGTGGCTTAACTCGTGAAAGAGCCGGTTTTGAAGTTCGTGACGTACACACTTCACACTATGGACGTATTTGCCCCATTGAAACGCCGGAAGGACCGAACATCGGTTTGATAGTTTCACTTACCACCTTTGCCAAGGTTAATGATTTTGGCTTCATTGAAACTCCGTATCGTGTGGTACGTGAAGGTAAAATGACCGAGGAAATCATTCATCTTGATGCCTCGAGAGAAAGCCCCGAAGTCATAGCGCAAGCAAATGCTCGTGTGGACGAACAAGGTAACTTCCTTGATGAACAAGTAACCGTGCGTGTGCATGGCGACGTGGAAATGCGTCCCAAGGAAGAAGTCACCCTTATGGACATTTCTCCCGGGCAAATGGTCTCCATTTCTGCCGCACTCATACCCTTCCTTGAGCATGACGACGCTAACCGTGCGCTCATGGGTTCGAACATGCAACGTCAAGCGGTGCCGCTTTTACGTTCTGAAAAACCGTTGGTGGGCACAGGCATGGAGATTGACGTGGCAAGAGACTCCGGTGCTTGTATTGTGGCAAGGGCTGACGGTTTGGTGAAATATGTAGACGCCAATCGTATTATCGTTGCCTATGAAGACAATACCAATGACGAAAGCGGCGGCATTAAAGCCTATGATCTTTTGAAATATCATAAATCAAACCAAAACTCATGTTTTGGGCAAAAACCCAGCTGTACCCCCGGTCAACGTTTCAAAAAAGGTGCCATTTTGGCAGACGGTACCGGTATCAGCGACGGAGAACTGGCTCTTGGCAAAAACCTTGTGGTGGCCTTTATGCCCTGGTGTGGATATAACTACGAGGACTCCATTCTCATTTCTGAGCGTATGGTGAAAGACGATGTCTTCACCTCGGTGCACATCGAGGAATTTGAAGCCGTGGCTCGAGACACCAAGCTTGGTCCCGAAGAAATCACTCGTGATATTCCCAATGTGGGCGAGGATATGCTGCGCAATCTTGATGATAGCGGAATCATTCGCATTGGAGCATCGGTTAAGCCCGACGACATTTTAGTTGGTAAAATCACTCCCAAGGGCGAAACGCAATTGACTCCCGAGGAAAAACTTTTACGTGCCATCTTTGGTGAAAAAGCCCGTGATGTGAAAAATACCTCACTTAAAGTGCCTCCCGGCATTGAAGGTACCATTATTGATGTGAAAATGTTCAATCGTCGTTCCGGCGATAAGGACGAGCGTACCCTTGCCATCGAAGCTCATGATACTGCCGTACTTGATCAAAAAGAGATAGATCATGTGCGTGCTTTGACCGAAAGCACCAAGGCACTTTTATACCCGCATATTATGGGTAAACAAGTGATAAGCTCTGTTCCCGGCAAGAAAAAAGGCGAAGTTGTGGTGGAAGCCGGCAGTGTGCTTACAGAAGAAGCTTTTGCCGAATTGCCCTTAAAACGTCTTTCCGGTTTGTTCAAAAGCAAAGAAGCCAATGAAGCCGTCAACGATGCTCTTGACAGCTACGAAACTCGTTTGCAATTCATAAAAAATATTTATGATACCAAGAGGGAAAAAGTCACCGAAGGCGATGATTTGCCTCCGGGCGTCATCAAAACCGTGAAAGTGTATATTGCTGTAAAAAGAAAGCTTTCTGTGGGTGACAAAATGGCAGGACGCCACGGAAACAAGGGTGTTGTCTCTTGTATCTTACCGGAAGAAGATATGCCTTTCTTTGCCGACGGTCGTCCCGTGGATATTGTGCTCAATCCCTTGGGCGTGCCATCACGTATGAATATCGGGCAGATCATGGAAACGCACCTTGGCTGGGCAGCCAAGGAACTTGGGCGTCAAGTGAATGAAATGCTGGAAGGCGGTGCGGCAACACATGCTCTGCGTTCAGAAGTCAAAGACATTTTCAAATCCAAAGATATTGACACCTTGGTTGATGAAATGGACGATGATACTTTCATTACCGCCGTCAAAAAGCTCAAACATGGTATCATCACCAAAACTCCTGTTTTCGACGGTGCTGCCGAAGAAGAAATATGGAAATGGTTGGTTCGTGCCGGTGTTGCCGAAGACGGCAAAACGCAGCTCTTTGACGGACGTACCGGAGATGCTTTCAAAAATCGTGTTACCACCGGCGTCATGTACATTTTAAAATTGCATCACTTGGTTGACGAAAAAATCCATGCTCGTTCCACAGGACCTTACTCCTTGGTGACCCAACAACCTCTTGGCGGTAAAGCGCAATTTGGTGGTCAAAGACTTGGGGAAATGGAAGTTTGGGCACTTGAAGCTTATGGTGCTGCCTATCTTTTACAGGAATTTTTGACTGTTAAATCCGATGACGTGGCAGGACGGGTAAAAATGTACGAAAAGATTGTCAAAGGCGAAAACTTCCTTGAAGCCGGATTGCCTGAATCTTTCAACGTGCTTGTAAAAGAACTTATGTCCCTTGGGCTTGATGTGAGCCTTGACCAAGAAGAAAGCAAAAAACAATCTCGCATTCCTTTTGGCAAACCACATAGGGAACGCAATGAGCCTAGTGAATAATCATATTAATGAATTTGTGCTGAGGATACTCTTCAGCTTTTATAAGAATTTTTACTCACATGCTTTGGCATGTGAGCCTAAGAAGGGAAAACCATGAGTCTGGATGACCTTTTTACCATGCGGGGAGCTCCCG
>CAYJHV010000181.1:0-3934 GCA_964369825.1 uncultured Desulfovibrionaceae bacterium
GGTTTTCCCCCAGAAAAATTTATATTAAAACAAATAAAATCTATTGTTTTAATTCATCAATGAGCCGTGATAATTCATGAGATTGCTCTGTTAAAGTATTTACTGCATTGGTTGCCTCGGTCATGGCTTGCATGGTTTCATTGACAATACTCGAAACGTCGGCAATGGATCTGGCAATTTCGTCTGAAGTGGCCGATTGCTCTTCGCTGGCTGTGGCAATGGCACGGATACCATCTGCGCTTTGTTCTGCCATCTCAAGGATTCCACCTAATGATTCGCCGCTATTAATGGCAAGCTTGGTAGCTTCTTCAATGCTTTTCACTGTGGCATCAATCTTTTGCACATTGATTGTGGTACTTTGTTGTATGGCACCAATGGCATTGGAAACATCTGCCGTTGACGTCATGGTTTTTTCAGCCAATTTACGTACTTCATCAGCTACCACTGCAAAACCTCGACCGGCCTCCCCTGCTCTTGCCGCTTCAATGGCAGCATTTAAGGCAAGAAGATTGGTTTGGTCGGCAATATCAGAAATAACGCCCATAACAGCATTAATGGATTGGGCATGTTCGGCAAGTTCACCCATACTTACTCGAATAGCCAAGGATTCATCACGTAAACGAATCATGGTATCTTCGGTTTTCTTAATAACAGAAGCACCTTCATTGGCTTTTTGTTTTGTATTTTCAGCATTTTCTGCGCTACTATTAGCATTTTGAGCAATTTCAAGTACGGTACTATTCATCTCATCCATGGCGGTTGCCGTTTCAGCCATACGCATGGAAGCGGTATCCGCACCTTGAGCAGAATTATCAATTTGTGTGTTAAGTTGTTCAGAAACAGTGGCAATATTTTCCACAACTACTTGCAATGCATTGGCAGCATCATGACGCCCGTTAACCAAAGCTTGTTCAGCTTCATTGAGTAGCTTCACTTCTTGGTTACGGTCAAAAACCATATCAACATAGCCTATATGTTTACCGTCAGGATCTACGAGCCTTGCAGCCATGGCTTTAAAATGTCCAAGTCCCGGTTGCTCAAAATTCACACTTTCAATGCCTTTTTCACAACAATCGATGGCGCAATCCTTGGTGCGACAAATGGAAGCCCCCCATACGTAACAAGGTTGCC
The DNA here is from genome assembly GCA_964369825.1 of uncultured Desulfovibrionaceae bacterium. GTDB lineage: Bacteria > Desulfobacterota > Desulfovibrionia > Desulfovibrionales > Desulfovibrionaceae > CAYJAD01. Next base: position 1,132 of record CAYJHV010000181.1, read on the forward strand.
CGATAAGTTCGCTAGGTTTTTTACCGGTCATCTTACAGACGCCGGCATTCACAAAGGCAAAATTTCTGTCCACATCCATGGCGGCAAGAGGAGACGGAACGCAATTGAGAATAGACTCATACCAATAGGTTTGTTCTTTAAGTTTTTGCACCATAGCCTGCATGGCTGTGGCCAGAGTTTCAAATTCATCATTACTTTTAATATTAAGTTGCGGAGCTTCTTCACCGGCGGAAACACAACTAGCATAATTGGCAATTTTACGAATGGGCGACGCAAAGCGTATAGCAAGGAAAATGGTAACACCTAACATTATAAGCATAACAAGCAAGGCTGATAACAAGGTTTTTTGCGCAGCGGCTTGTTCATCATCCAAAATTTCATTGATGGGTAAACCAATAAACCACATCCCCATAACTTTTTTGTTATGTCCATAAGCCGGCATATATGCTGCCAAATATTTAACATTATTAATAATACTTTCACCAAAATAAGTTTTGTCTTGACGTAAAACTTGATTTTCAATGGCGGTATTATTCAAGAGAGTGCCCACAATACGTTGCCCGTTATTATTTTTTATGGTGGTCATAACTCGGGTACTGTCTTTAAAAAAAGTTGTTTCCACCCCCAGTGATTTACTGAGCCAATCTATAAATCGAGGATTGGATAAATCATGCCCTATGGATAAAGTACCGATGATTTTTCCATCATGCTTCACCGGACTGCTGGCAAGTAATCCCGGAAATTCAGCTAAATTCACACCGGACACGCTACTTCCTTTGAGAATATCATCCATGGCGCCGATGCCTCTGGTACCATCACCATATTTATCGGAATGAGCCCGAACCAAAACAATGCCTTGATCATCGGTAATGGTTAAAATGCTCATTTCTGTTTCCCGCATAATGTGCGCGGCAAGCCGCTTTAAGGCAGCTTGGTCACGATTTTCAATGGCGGGAGCAAGTTCTTTGTGTTCGGCACTTAATTTGGCAAGGTCAATGCTTCTTTCTTCTACCTCTTGCAAAACAGCTACAAAGTTTGTTTGAGCTTGGCGAATTTCATTGCTTAAAACTTGAGTAAGCGTTGACGAATAATTATAAGTAGCAACGAAGAAAATAAATCCCGAACTCATCAAAAGCAATAAAACCAGACATAATACAATTTTTTTGGTAATAGACAAGCGCATAAAACCTCCAAATAATATGTAATTAAAATAAACATATTTTACGGTAAAACATAGGTAAAAAAAATGCAATGCTTAAAATTCATTTTTATTCACTGTATCGCTATTACTATCGAGATTAATGCAAAAAACTTTACATTTATAATCAAATTAATAAAAAAAAATATTTAATTGTCTTGAAATGTACAAAAAATGAGTTTTTAAGAAAAGTATTCTGAATGAGGTGTTTTGAAGAATATATAAAAATTAAGGCTATAAACCGGCATAATCCATGACATTATTTAAGCCCATGCGCTTTATATCTATTTTTATGCCACAAATAAAATATCGAGTCATTTGCCAAGCCTCCAAATCAAGATAATCGATTTTCCCATAACTGTGAGATATGAGATTCTTTTGAATAATAGGCAAAATATCTTCCACATCAAAATAAATGCCTTCAAAAGCCAATTGCAAGGTATCACCGGTATGGATAAGCATTTCTTCTGCGTCCATAATATCTGAATGGGAAAAAAAAGGGAGTAATTCCGTTATGAAAGCATGAGCATCAGCCTTTGAAACAGGACTAAGATGACCATAGACTTTTACTAAAACGGGCGATGCCATAAATTTTTAAGGAGTTTCTGTGTTAGGTAAACACAATTTACGCTTGCGAGCTGTCATAAGCCCTTCACAATCACCAAGACTACAGGCTCGGTTAAAATCATTGCACATTAACGCATAATTTTCCAAGATCATATGCGTTGCCCCCCGAGCTCGTAACCAAGGTACCGTATCCGGTTCCAAAGCCAACGCAGCGTCAAAATCCACTTTGGCCATGGAAGGTTGCTGTAAACGCAAATGCCCAAGTCCTCGAATGTACAAAGCATAGCCTCGATCACTTTGTAATGATAAAGATTTATTTACACTTTTTAAAGCATCGGCCGTTGCATCCAATTGTAATTGCACCTCACCAAGACATGCCCAAATTAAAGGTAATTTATCATTGATTTTAAGAGCTTTCTTTAGTATTTCGGCAACTTTTTTAGGCTCTTGCCAGCGTTCGTTAAAATAGCCCAAAGCTTCGTCCAAAAGCCAAAGCGCATCCAGTGTTTTTGCCACGTGTAAGGCACGAACCTCCAAAATTTGAGGAGCCAAAATGGGAGTTTTTTGTTGCACTCCTGAAGCAGTCAATAAATAATCTTCACCCTGTCCGGCATTTTCTTGTAAAAGAGTTAACCATTCAAGGCGCATATCCAACAAAGTTTTTTCACCCAAATACTTATTTATGGCAACAGATGTATGCGTGGTTTTTGGTTCCAAACGTACATTAATTTTCACATCGCCACGAGGTTCATTTTCTAAATGTTGTACTTGAAAAAATGGGCGATATAATTGAGCAATAAGCGCCATTTGCAAAAGGTCTTCCTTTATTCCGAAAGCTAACACTTTATTGTGTTCCAGTTCTTTATGTACATCTCGTAAAACTTGCAAATACAACATGGATTTCACAATATTAATGGAAGTTAATCTGGAAATACCTTTGGCATCGGAAAAGGTCAAAGAGCGCATATTACCCGTGACGGGAGTATTGTTTTCGGCAGCATATGCTTGCCAAAAGCCAAAAAAATGAAAGAAAAGAAG
>CAYJHV010000182.1:0-3930 GCA_964369825.1 uncultured Desulfovibrionaceae bacterium
CACGCCTTGGACATGGCGGACTTTGTATGGAATGTAAAAGCTGTATTTACCCACACTGTTCATTTGGAGTGTGATAATTTTTGAAAAATTTTCTTATTCGGCGTTGAAAAATGCATGGAAATGCGTTTTTCAACGCCGAATAGATAAAGGGAGTAAATTTAGTAATGTATAATCAAAGCCCTCATCATAATCAACGTATTCCTGAACTACGTTGCGATGTTTTTAGTGATGTTACTATTTTACCTCAGATTTATGTGGGAATAGTTGACGAGGGTCCTTTTGCTTTATTTGCTTGCGGCGCATTTTGTGATGAAAATATTTTAAGTCAAGTTCATGGTCTGCCGGGTTTGGGTAGAGTAAATGCGCAGTTGCCATATATAAAGGCGCAACAAATTATTGATAAAGAAGTCATATATGCCGGTGAATTTTTGGGATATTGGGGGCAATGGGGGCATTTTCTTTTGGAAACTTTGCAAAGATTATGGTATACAAAGCATAAAAATTTACCCATAGCCTGGGTATTACACGAAAAAGAAAATTGCGATTACATGTCTTTTTTTACCGCAAAGCATAAAGAAGTTTTTCATAGTTTGGGTATAGATAACGAACATATTTTAATTACCGAGCCAACTCAATTTAAGAAAGTGCATTTTCCCGAGCCGGGTTTGAGTATTTCCGGTTATGCACAGCCTGAGCAGATTAATTTTTTAGGTTATTATGAAGGACAAGTCCGTAAAGGAAAATATGTATATCTTTCACGTTCACGTTATGAGCATTGTAGTAATGAAAAACAATTGGAAGATATATTAAAAAATTATGGTTGGGAAATTATTTTTCCCGAAGATTTGGCTGTATCCGAACAACTTGAAGTTTTAACCTCAGCAGAGGTTTGCATGATGATTTCCGGTTCGGCACAGCATACATTGCTTTTAACCAAGAATTCAAAGACTCGTTTCATTGTCATCCCTCGAATGCATACGGCTATTTATAATACAATAGCACACTTTAAGTCGGATAATTATTTTCTTCTTGAATTGGAAAAAAAAATATCCAACCCCGGAACGCCGGATAATCGGAAAAATTTCACCTTAGACTTGACAGAATTACAAAAAATTATTGAGAAAACACATAATTTCACCGTTAATTTATTTGAATTTTCCCATGTTTTGAGAACACCTGATAAGATGTCGGAAGATAATATGCAAATACCTGCATCTTATTATGCCAAGGACTGTTCCGTTCCGGAAGTAGAAAAGAATTTTTATAAAGCTATATTTTTTCATAGAGCAAAAAAATATACCGAGGCTTATGAAATTTTGATGGAGCTATATGATAAAAAACTCCTTAAATTATTCATGTATGATTATTTTTTTAATATTATTGAAAATTATGATAGCATACACGGAACAAAAACTCAGCTGGACTTTGACCGTCAACAATTTTCGTTTGAAAGAGCAAAAAAGATTCTCATGTCTAATCCTGAAGATTCAAATAATTATATCATATTGGCAAAACATTTTTACAAGAGAAAAAGCTTTGATGCTGCAATAAAAGTTTTGCATAATGCACTCAAAAAGTTTCCCAAATGGGGTTTAGCGTATGCTACCATTGCGCAAATATATCTTACACAAGAAGAGAATAATTTAGCCATGTCCTATGCGCAAAAAGCATTTCATGTTGACCCTTCCAATGCAGAAACAAAGAAATTATTAGCATATTGTATGCATCTTCTGAGAAACCCAAGTTAAAATTTTGTTATGCATTCCAATTTTATAAATCATAGTGGTTAATGGTCAGTTAACCGCTGACCACGTATTAGAATTTACAAGATAATATTTTAATTTTGAAGAAGAAGGTAAATGTGGAATTTCCTTTAGAAAATTTAGAAGTGATTTTACTTAAAAGTCGCTTTCCGGAAAATGTGGGAATGGTGGCCAGAGCTGTTGCCAATATGGGCGCAGGCGGCATAACTTTGGTTAATCCCGAACTATGGAATATGGATAAAGCCCGTCCTCTTGCCACAGCTAAAGGGCTTGATATCTTAGAAAATATCACCATAGAAAATGACCTTGCCGCAGCCCTTGCTCCTTATGCCTTGGTGGTAGGAAGTACGTCACGTACCGGCGGCTTTCGTCGAGAGCTGTTACATCCCACCAAAGCTGCCAAAGAAATGTTTGCTGTTTTACAGGAAAATCAGCGAGTGGCGTTGCTTATGGGACCTGAAGATCGAGGACTGCATAATGACGAAATCACATATTGTCAAAGGCTTGTAACTATACCAACAGCCAAAGCTGCTTCTCTTAATGTGGCACAAGCCACCTTGCTTTTATTGTATGAATGTTTTAAAGCCACACACGTACCTAAAAAAACGGCAGAAGCAGAGCAAAATCGCATTTCTTCCGCCGATGAGGCAAGGCTTATGGAAAATCTTAAAAGTGCTCTCTTACACATAGATTTTCTTCATGAAAATAATCCCGAGTATTTTTTTATGCCCTTACGCCGACTTTTTGGACGAGCAGGTTTGCGCCGACATGAGTACGATGCTCTTATGGGAATTTGTAGGCAAATTAAGAATAAATGTAAATAACTTCGATGGTTTTATTAATATAAAAATTCAATTTTTCAAAGGAGAAATAAATGCTCAAAAAACATATGGTAATTATGGCAAGCGTTCTTTGTGCTTTTTTAAGCTTTGCTCATTATTGTGAAGCACGTCCGGCTTGGATTTCCATTTCTTATTCCGGTTTTACTTTGCATCGTAATCCCGGACAAAATGATGCAACAAAACCGGGCTATTATTATGCTAAAATCATCGCCACTTGCCAAAATAACAGTACCGATAAAAGCGTTTCTTCCATAGTTGATCGTTCCATGGCTTTTACTGCCAATGCTCATGGGAATGGTATGCAATTGGGTGAAGCTGCCGGAAGTGTTCGCATTGATGGAGCCGAAGCAATAACTTCCGTTGGTCCCGGTGAAGTATTTAAAATTGAATACAGTGTACCGGTGCTGCAATTTAATGGTGGCGATGTTGCTCCATTTAACAGTGTTCCCGGCGCACGTCTCAATGGTTATAATTTAAAACATGATTTTCAAGTAAATTGAATTTAAAACCCCTTAAAGACCGCAAAAAACAGTTCAGTGTCTGAGCTCAGCCCGGTAGGGATGAGCCGTAAGCGCGTTTTGAAAGGGGAGGTGTGCAGGGGAGGGGAAAACTTTTTGGCGCAAGCAAAAGTTTTCCCCTCCCTGCAAAAAAAACTGAGTTAAGGCAATAGCCACAAAAGATAATTAAGATTGCATATCTTCCGTAAGTACCATGTTACGTGCGGCTTTTGCTTCGTCTAGGCGACGCACCGGAGTGGTTAACGGTGCTTGTTGTAAAGCTTCGGGATTACTTAATCCAAGTTTTACAACTTCTTCCAAGGTAGCAGCAAATTCATCAAGAGTTTGCTTGCTTTCAGTTTCCGTTGGTTCCACCATAAGGCATTCCGGCACGATGAGTGGGAAGTAAATGGTGGGAGCATGATAACCCTTATCAAGTAGTCCTTTGGCAATATCAAGAGCACGAGTACCGTCGGGAGCTGATGCCACAAATTCGTGTCCGCAGATGCGAGGATAAGGGATGGTAACAAAATGTTCCACTAACTTCTTGAGATAGTTCGCATTGAGTACGGCGTATTCGGAAGCTCTGGTTAATCCTTCTGCTCCAAGGCGTAAAACGTAAGCATAGGCACGCAAGAAGATGCTGAATGAGCCATAGAAAGGCGCAATATAGCCTATGGATTTTGGATAGTTATAATTGAGGAAGAAGGTACCGTCTTCCTTTTTTTCCACACGAGAAACGGGCATATAGGGGGTAAGGCGTGGAGATACGCCCACAGGACCCGAACCGGGGCCGCCGCCGCCGTGCGGAGTGCCGAGGGTTTTGTG
>CAYJHV010000183.1:0-3924 GCA_964369825.1 uncultured Desulfovibrionaceae bacterium
TTTCTGTTTTTCTTATTACAAGTCATGACAGAAGTTAAGGTATGGTGCATACTTTAAGACCTCTGCGCAATTCATTGAGCAAGGTCTTTGGAGCGTTGACGTCAGTCTTACTTTGGAGCAATGGAGCTTTATTATTTTATACATGTTAATTAGCCATTAGTTTCATTTAAATTAATATTTTATCGAAAATATACTTAAATGCCAGTATGTAAAAATATTTGAAACAGTGTATTTTGAGGAGCCATTATGGAACGATGTAGAAAAAATTGTGACGAGCTGCAAATAAAATTAGGTTATACATTTAAAAATATAGAGTTTTTGGAAATTGCATTAACGCATAGTTCGTGGGCAAATGAGAGTAAAAAAAATACTGCCCACAATGAAAGGCAAGAATTTTTGGGGGATGCCGTACTTGAACTTTGTGTTTCGTGGGTACTTTTTACACGTTTTTCGCATGTACGTGAAGGTGACCTTACCAGAATGCGCTCTTCCTTGGTTTCAGCCGGCAGTCTTGCAAATATTGCACGTTCACTGAATATTGATACATATATTTTTTTGGGACGAGGCGAAGAAAATCAAGGGGGGCGTCAAAGGGATACGGTGCTCAGTGATGCTCTTGAGGCTGTTCTCGGGGCAGTATTTCAAGATGGTGGTTTTGAAGCCAGTTTTGCCGTGGTAACGCATATTTTTTCTGCACATTGGCCACAGCATGTGGAGCAACACCTGCATAAAGATTTTAAGACGCAATTACAAGAAAATATGTTACGTTTGCATAAAGACCGCCCTGTTTATGTGCTTGAAAAAAGCAGTGGACCGGAACATGCTAAAATTTACGAAGTACGTCTATCCTTGCCTGACGGGCGAACTTTTATAGCCACGGGGCAAAGTCTTAAAAGGGCTGAACAAGAGGCAGCACGTATTGCATTGCAAGAATGTTCTTAAGCGAAAGAGCATACTTCATAAATAACTTAATATCATTACTTACTTTTATATTTCAGGTAATTGCAAATATTTTATTTATTGAATATTTATGAAGATGTTCTTAGAGCTTAAGATACGCTCAATCCGGCATTTAACCATGCAAATAGATTGCGCTTATGCCTTCTTGGCGGACGCTTGTTAACGTAGTCGTCAGAGCATTTTAATGTTAAAACGCTTTGAAGTACAAATTTTTAATTTGAATTCCCAATTAAAATTGCATCTTGTAATTGTAACTTTATTTAAAACTCAGTTAATTGTTTTTTATTTTAAATGATTATACATATTATTTTTAATTGCTGAGAATTGCTTGCGTTTTTTCCAAAAATCCTTAATATATACCGTTAATTGCAATTTGTGAAAGCTTGTAGTGAAAAAGCTAACCATGTATTTGAAAGAATTAATTTTGTTAAAATTGCAATCCTCCATCAGCGAGAGGTTAAGTATATCTTCGCAAATATTCGATAAATAAAATATTTGTAATACCTTGAATTGTCTGAAAAATGGTTAAGATTTAATACTTGTGAAGTATGCATTTTCAATTAAAACGCTGAGAAATTTCATCCTAAAGGATATATATGACTGCTGAACATGCACCAGAAAATGATGACACCGGAAAAGTGCGAGCTGTAAAAAAAACAAGCTCTGCTAAAAAATCAAAAAATATATTAAAAGACCATGCAGTATCTCCGGACAGTGTTCCTCAAGACGCTGTGATGGAAGATACTTTTGCGCAAACTGTAGTAAAAAAGCCGGTACGCAAAAGTGTGGCAAGAAAAAAATCCACTCTTGCAAAAGAAACACTTGATAGTGATAAAGATATAACTGCACAGACTTCCATACAAAAAGAGCAGGAAGGAATAGTTGCGCAAGCGGAAACCATAAAACCTAAAAAACAAACACGAGGCAAAAAAAATTCTGTAGATGCAGATGGTTCTGTGAATAGCACGGCAGATAGTAAGCTTAAAACAGTGAGCGACACTGTAAAAAGTGAAGAAAAAAGTGTCACAGCTCCTTTACGTAAACGAGGCAGACCTAAAAAAATCGTCGATGAAGTTAATGAAATTCAAGCTTCGGTAGAAAGTGTATTACCGGTCATTGAGGGTGTAAGCACAAATATTGATGAAAATGTGCTTGATGCAAAGTCAGGTGAAAAAAAGAAAGTGCGTACACCAAGGCGTACTTCAAAACCTAGAGCGCAAAAGTCAATTCCCGAAAACTTGTCGGAAATAAATAATAAAGATGAGCATTTTCCCGAAAGTGAAACTGACAATGCGAACAATGAGAACTATGCGAACCAGAATTTCTCCTTAAAAAAGAGTACCCAAACTCACGAAGAACTTCATGGTTTACCGGAAACAATCCAAGAGCAAGTTCCTGTTCATGAGGAATTTTCTGCAAGTGAAAGCATAAGTACAGCGGAGCAGGCTACTTCGGAAGACTTGCCGGAAAAAAGTAGTCTTGACAGACATTTTTCTGATAGTGAACCTGACGATGTGAACAGTGCGCACGAGAATTTCTCCTTAAAAAAGAGTACCCAAACTCACGAAGAGCTTCATGTTTTACCAGAAATATTCCAAGAGCAAGTTCCTGTTCATGAGGAATTTTCTGCAAGTGAAAGCACAAGTACAGCGGAACAGCCCACTTCAGAAAACTTGCCGGAAAAAAATAGTCTTGATGAGCACTTTTTTGTAGATGAAACTAATGATGCGGACGATGTGAACAGTGCGCACGAGAATTTCTCCTTAAAAAAGAGTACCCAAATTCAAGAAAAATTTCATGTTTTACCGGAAATAATCCAAGAGCAAGTTTTAATAGATGATATTCAAAATCATACTTCACACAATATTGAGCCGCAAGAAATTTCTTTGGAAAGTGTTGCGGAAAAAACTGTGATAATTGCTGAAACTGCAGAAGAAAGCACAACACAAGAAAATTTTGTAGCAAGCAAGCGAGGAAGACGCGGAGGGCGTGGCAAAAGAGGGAAAAAACGTGTTGATTTGTCCCATTTTCCCATTGATTTAGAAGATGAAGATACACACAAATCTTTAGTCAAAAAAAATGTAGGAACATCACTGAATACCGGAAAGCCCGGAATTGCACAAGTAACTGCCGGCAAAAAAGCACCTGAAAGTAATGCTCAGCGTAAAATGTTTATCAGTATGGTGCAAGGTGAACAAGTTGAAGTTGCTATGGTGGAAAATGGTATAATTCATGAATATTATTTGGAAATGCTTCATCAGGTAAAAACCAAGGGAAATATTTATAAAGGAGTTGTCAATAATATTGATACCAATTTGCAAGCTGCCTTTATTAACTATGGCAATCATAAAAATGGTTTTTTACAAATAGATGAAATACATCCCGAATATTATCAAGCTCACCATAAAGCAGGACGTGGGGAAAAGTTTCCGCCCATTCAAAAAATTATTCAACCGGGACAAGAAATTCTTGTGCAAGTGGTTAAAGAACCTACCGGTAATAAAGGTGCTTTTCTTACAACGTGGCTTTCGCTTGCCGGACGGTTTTTGGTGCTTACCCCCGGGCAAGAGCAAATTGGCATTTCACGTAAGGTTGATAATGAGGAAGAACGCTCACGTTTACGTGAAATGATGACCGGTATTGATCCCGGAAAGGGACTTGGCGTCATTGTACGCACAGTCAGTGCCGGTACGTCTAAAACCACTTTAAAAAGCGATTTACAATATCTTAAACGAGTGTGGAAAGAAATTCGTAAGCGTGGAGTCAGTGAATCCGCTCCAACTTTATTACACAGAGAAACTAATCTTTCACAAAGAGCCATCCGTGATTATTTAACTGATGATGTGACGGAAGTATGGGTTGACAGCACAGAAATGGCAGAAAATTTACGTGAAACCGTCTCATTGCTTTTTCCGCGTAAAAAAGAACTTATTCGTATGCATGCAGATGTGCGCCAAACCCTTT
>CAYJHV010000184.1:0-3922 GCA_964369825.1 uncultured Desulfovibrionaceae bacterium
ATTTGGCAATGGGCAAAAGCCAAGGATGACCGGTAAACAGTTGTACTCCAATTTCGTGTAAAGTGGCACCTTGTCCCGGAAAGAGTATGGCGATGCTCATCTTATTCCTCTATATATTGGTTGATGATTGCTGCCAATTGCGCCACATTTTGTGCTTGAAGTATGCTCTCGTGATTGCCGTTGACCATGTGCAATGCAATATCATGTAAAATGTTTTCCTTCCAGCCGGCATAAATATCTTTACTTATACTTGGTTGAGTGCTTTGTGCCCGCAATAAGAGCGCGCGTGCTTCCAAGGGGGTTGGTATATAGCGAGCAGCGGCTCTGGTATTACTGTAAAAGGTTTGAATGAGGGATTGCATATGTTCTTCATTAAAACCGGCTGGCAAGCGCCCTCTTTCGATGCCAAGTTGTACAAGGAAGGTGCGGCGTTCAGAACTGCTCAAGGCATAAAAAGCGTCTATATCTTCCACAATATCTTTTCCAAGCATGTCAAGGATGAACTCTCCTTCATCTTTAAATGCTATATTTTTTTGAGCTTGTGTATCTAAGCTGCTGTCTATGATGATTAAAGCACTTTCTTGTAGGTTAAAGCGGCGTAAAAATCTTGCTGTTTCAAAGGCCACAATGCCGCCAAAACTCCAACCACCTAAATAATATTGTGCGGAGGGATTATTTGTAACAAAGGGGAGAATGGCCTTGGCATATTGCTGTGCCATGTCTTGAATGGTTTTTGGAAAACTTTGGCGTGAAAGCAAGGGGGGCGGTTCCACAGCAAAAATTTTTGCGCTGTTTTGTAACAGTGATGCTAAATCTTTATAACATACCGTACTACCGCCGGTGGGATGAAACAAAAAGAGCATTTTTTGCGTGGGCACATCCGGACTCAGCTCAAGAATTTGCACTCCTTTCGTGTGCTGATCTTGTTCTTGTTCGATGAGTTGTGCCTGTTTGGCAATGCTTGGGTTCATAAAAATTGCAGAAAGCGGCAAACGGCGATTAAACTCTGCTTCCAAAGAACTTATGAGGCGCACGCCTAAAATGCTGTGTCCGCCAAGGGTAAAAAAGTCTGCTTCGGCGTCTTGAATGTTTCGCCCAAGCAGTTCTGACCAAATATTGGCAATGAGCAGTTCTGTTTTTCCTTGGGGTGCACGTGCGCTGTGCGTGGGGACGTCAAAGGTAGGAAGTGGAAGATTGTTACGGCTTATTTTTCCGCTTGGAGTGAGGGGAAAGCGTGTCATCTTTATAAAAAGTGTGGGAATGGCATAGGCCGGAAGGTATTGCAAAAGATAATTGCGTAATACGTTTTCTAGGGGAAGGTTTTCGTCCATACCTTTGCAGGGGATAATATATGCTGCTAGGCTTGTCATGTTTTGCCCTAAAAAATCACCTGCAATGACAGCGGTTTGTTCAACAACCGGGCAATTGAGCAATGCGGCTTCCACTTCGCCAAGCTCCACTCTGTAGCCATTGACCTTGACTTGCTCGTCTTCACGTTTACAGTAGAAAAAAAGTCCGTTTTGTTTATAGACAATATCGCCGCTTTTATACCAGCGTTGTCCATTATGCTGCACAAAATGAGTTTGCATATGGGTATTTTCAGCATTTTCTGATGGTTCACCCAAATACCCTCGAGCAAGACTGACGCCGCCAATCCAAAGCTCTCCGGGAATGCCGTCGGCTATGCCATTTCCTCTTGCATCGCATACTTTGAGCTGAATTCCTTTGAGTGCTTTGCCAAGGGGAGGCTGGCTGTATTCGGATATATTATGAGCAAACAGAGGATGTAAGCTCACATCAACGCAAGCTTCGGTGGGGCCATAAGCATTAAAAATACAAACGTTTTCTTGTTCTTTAAGAGCGAAAAATTGCTGTAGTAATTGCAGTTGTAAAACTTCACCTCCAAGCAACCAGGTCTTTACCTTGGGCAAAGTATTGCTTTGTTTCCAGTGATTGAGCAAGAGGTTAAAAAGGCTTGGTGTTGCGTCGCAAAGAGTAATATCCCATTGACATAAATAGTCATGAAGTTTTTGCGGATCATGACGTAATTGGGGTTCAATAATATGCAAGCTTGCACCGTGGCATAAGCTTGCCCATGCTTGCATACATGCATCAAAGGCAAAAGACGCAAGGACGGCACTTTTGAGTTGAGGGCTTTTGAGCGGAGCATATACTTGCTCCAAAAGATTATCCATAAGGTTCATGAGCGAACCATGTTCTAGCATAACACCTTTGGCTTTGCCTGTGGAGCCGCTGGTATAGGTAATATAGGCAAGGTCATGGGCTTGAATATCTTCAAGCGGTACCGGCTTGCTATTTTGTATATGTTCCCTTCCAAAGCGGTATGTTTTAGCTTTTTGTGAGCTTTGAGGTGTCTTTTTTTCTATGACGACATCAAAACGATATTTGTCCAGCTCTTCCAGTCCGCAATGGGGATCCGAAAAGTGTAGGGTGATATCGTTGCGTTCTTTTGCAAAATTTTCAAAAAAGACCTTGGGGATAAAAAGCTCTTCATCTTCGCAAAGGCGTAAAAATCCCGAACTGTCGCCATGTTCCTTGGCATAGTGCTCAAGTTTGTTTTTGAATTCTTCCTTGCGTGCCAAATCCCAAACCATACCCACAAAGAGTGCGCCTGTATCTTGCAACTTTTCCACAGCGGCATTTAAAACACTGCGTGTATAATTATAACCGGGAAAATTTTCCAGCACACTGTTGAGGACAATAAGGTCAAACTTTTCTTCCAGAAGAGCCACTTCAATGGCTTCCATCACATGAGTACGCACATTTCTATGATTTTTTTTGCCAAATTCTTGTATGTCTTCCAATTCTATGGAAGAAATGCCGGCGGCAGTATATGTACCACTTTTGGTTAAAAGAGCCTGTGCCACCGCTCCGCAGCCGCTCCCAATGTCCAGTACATGGGCATTTTCATGTAAAAAGTGCTGCACTTTATGGCATACATTGTCCGCCATGCCCGCTAAGTGTTTAGGTAAAAGAGGTTGCTTGTTAAAATAGCTTTTCCAACTGGCATCGGCACCGCCTTGAGAGGTCAGTTTCCAAAGATCTTGATTCATGAGTGCGCCCGGCAATTCAATGGCATCTTCAAAGAAAGCCGCTTCAAGGCATACCAATATCATCGGAACATTGCACGCTATGCTGAGTTTTTCGGCAAGTCCGGCATTTTCATAATCTGTGAGTATAACGGATGCGTTGCTGTTTTGCAGTGCATACGCAAGGCGTGATTTGGGCAGTTGTGGGTCAAGAGCAAGCCCTACATTTCGAGCAAGCCACGTTCCGAGCATGGCAATATAATGGTATCGATTGCGTGCCGTGAGCAATGCTACAGGGCTTTGCATTTTTGCTTGATGACGCAAAAAATAAGCCAGTTGTTCGGCTTGTGCCCAAAGTTCTGCATAAGAAAGTGCTCCCTTATGGTCCACAAGGGCCGGTTCGTTTGGGCAACTCTTGGCAAAGTGCCGTATACGTTTTCCCATGTCGGTATAGGCATAGGCATTTTCTGAAATATTTTCAGCGGAATCATCGGTAAAAAGATCATCAAGCTTCATTATTAACCACCTTTTCCATAAGATCTTCCCAAAGTGCCAACCATGTACTCACACTTTTTTCGGTAAAAAGAGCACTGTCATAATGGGCGCGTAAGCGCAAACCTGTGGGGTCATCTTGTGCATAAAATGTGAGGGCATAGCGTGCGCTTTTGGCATAGGCTTCATGTTGCTTATGCCAATATTCTTGTAACAAAGGCAACCATTCTTCTTCTTGCAGAGCAATAAAATCATGACCTGCTTGCCGCACGTCATGAGGTAACAGCTCTGTATAGCGTTGATATTCAAAAACTACATTGAATAATTGCTTATGTCGTTTGTCTGTCTCCATTTGAACGCAATCACGTACCAGCAAATCA
>CAYJHV010000185.1:0-3916 GCA_964369825.1 uncultured Desulfovibrionaceae bacterium
GCGAGGAGCGAAGCGACGAAGCAATCCATGCCTTTTTGAATTGTGCAGACATCTTGAAGATATGCTTACGAAAAAAAGTTTCATAATTTCTTACAACTAAACTCACATTTTGTATAAAGCATAATTATTAAAGCAATTTTTTATTTGCGAAGTAAATAAAAAATTGCGCGTGAAAGTTTTTTGGAAAAAATTATAAATTAGAATGGCTGTTTAATATAAAGCCATAGCCATTTTATTTATCATGTTTATTTAGCCAATAATTCAAAGTGCTGTATAAAATATTGGGTGAAATGGGCTTGGCTATATGCCCATTCATGCCGCTTGCAAAGGCCATATCTATATCATCTTTAAATGCATTGGCTGTCATGGCAACAATGGGAGTTGTTTTTGCGTCAGCTCGCTCAAGATTGCGTATGGCAATGGTTGTTTCATGTCCGTCCATTTTGGGCATTTGAATGTCCATGAAAATTAAATCATAATAACCTTCGGGGGCTTTTGAGAATATTTCCAAGGCATCCGTACCGTCATTTGCTTCATCAATAATTAAATCAAAAGGTGAAAGTAATTCCGTGGCAATGATGCGGTTAATTTCAACATCATCCACAAGCAAAATACGTTTTCCCGGTGCAATAGATATATTTTCTTGATTTTCAAAAGCTGTTTGATCAGTGTTGTCTTCCAAGAGCCAGATCGAGAAGAAAAATTCACTGCCTTTATTTTCTTCGCTTTTTACCTCAATCTCACTGCCCAACATTCTGGCAATACTTCTGCTTATGGACAAACCAAGACCGGTACCGCCGTACATTCGTGTGATATGCCCGCCGCCTTGCTCAAAGGGAACAAAGAGGGATTTCAGCTTTTTTGGATTGATGCCAATGCCGGTATCAATAACAGAAAAGAAAATTAGAGCTTTACCATCACCACGTTCTTTTTGTTCAATATTAAAGGTAATAGTGCCCGGTTCGGGGGTAAACTTAACTGCGTTGCCCAATAGATTGATGAGGATTTGGCGCAGACGCAGTTCATCGGAAATAAATTGTTTGTTCTCAATTCCGTTCAAATTGAGAGTGAATTTAATATTCTTAGCTTCGCAACGTGGTGTAATGATGGCTGTAACATCATTAATGAGTTTGCTTATATCAAAACTTTCATAGCTCACTTCAATTTTGCCGGCTTCAATTTTTGAAATATCAAGAATATCATTTAATAAGCCAAGTAAATGCATGGAGGATGATTCAATTTGCAGCATATTGGGAATAAGATTTTCCTTGCTGCAGTCTTCCTCGTGCAGTTTGCGTTTGACTATGTTGGTCATACCAATGATTGCATTCATGGGGGTACGAATTTCATGGCTCATACGTGCCAAAAATTCACTTTTTGCCTTACTGGCTGCGTTGGCTTCATCTACAGCGTTTAATAAATCGTCTTGGGTTTTACGAAGCTCCTGTTCAGCTTTGACACGTGAAGAAACATCTCGCCCTACACCGAGTATACCACGTACTTTGCCATCGGGGCCAAAAATAGGCGTGCGCACAACGTCCAGCACTTCTGTATGTCCGTCGTAAAAGGGTACAAAGCGTTCACTGTATGTGACAGTACCGGTTTTTATTACTTCATCATCTTCTTTTTGACTTGTTTCATATAATTCTTTGGGGAGTATATCTTTAACACGTCTTCCTTGTATTTCTTCCGGAGTAAGATTGAGCAATGCTGCAAAGCGTGGATTTGCCGCAAGATATACACCTTCAACACTTTTATACCAAATAATGTCAGGCGATGCAGAAAGTACCATATCCAACAAGGCTCTTTCTCTCTCAATTTTTTCTTGTTCCAAAATAAGTTGCGTTACATCTTGGGCTTCGATGATAAAACCAATTTTATTTCCGGTTTTATCCATAAGATATGTGGCACGACCTTTATAATAAGAATTTGTTGGTTCATAAAAGCTGATTGCTGAAGGCATGTTATTCAAAAATGTATTGATGGAACCATTTTCGTTGCCAAATATACTTATTGTAGGATAATATTTGCCTTCCACTTCTTCAAAAGTTTTATTCAAAATATTTAGGGCAAATTCATTCATATAAATTATATTTTTGTCAAGGTCGGTTATGGTCAAAGGATTTTTGGTGCTTTTTACAATACTGTTAAACAACTCATCCAATGAGTCGCATAAAACTCCAATTTCATCCTTTTCTTTGACGGCAAATCTAAATTTACGATAACCATTGCTAAAGCGAGATATGCCTTGGATAATATATGTTACTTTTTTAGTCATGGAAGATGCTATCCAAATGGCAATGAGCACAACAATAATTGTCATTGCTAAGGTATACACTGAAAGACTTGTGGCTGTATTCCATAAATTATCGGTTATAGCCTTAAATGTTTGATCTGAAACGGTATCAAGTTCTTCATCCGTTGATTGTATAAGGGCTTGAATGGTACTTTGTGTTTCCAATGCGGGGCGACGAAAATCTTCCATACAAACGGTCATGGTCACAATGCCAAAACCTATTGATTTGTCACCATATTGGCTTGTATAATAAGGTATTGCCGAAACTGTAGTCAATTTCCACAAGCCGCTCCATAAAAGTAAAAATGAACCTGAACCGCCATGTTGAGCTAAATTATACCAGCCGGTGCATTGAGGGGCAAAATTAAGATAGCGGCAATCTAAACCGATATTGCCTTGTTTTACTTGTTCCATGGCAGGTTTTCTGTCACGGCGTTGATTATGAAATGGAATTTCATCTTTAATGAAATCTGCATAATCTAAGCCGCTGTTTTGCCATCTGGCATATGTTTCGGCATCAAGAAAAGACGGTTGCCTCTGACCGGTTTCAGCATTAAAGCCGGCAATGGAATGGTGGCGAGGATGAAAGATATTATAGCCTTTGTGATCCCACATGAAAGTATAATTTCCTTCGCCGGCAGCATTAATGTCAGAATAGCGTTTTTCATGAGGCACAAGATGTTCAACTTTATGTATTATATGATCATGGTTAAGAGCTAAAGTCATATATCCTACAATTTTGCCTTGTTCTTCAACAGGCGTGGCAAAACGTACCAAACCACGGAAGCGCCTGCCGTTTGGGTTTTCATCGCCCACATACGCAGCTTTTTCCGGTTCATAATGTATATTGTTTTGCTTTGCACTTTCCGGTGTATACATTCCTATTATATTTGAACCTACATATTCTCCTATAACTTCCGAAACATATATTTCTCCGGCTTTAAGCTCTTGTAGTTTTGCGTAATAATCTTCAGCCTTACAAAATGTATTTTTTTTATCAGACACATTTTTAAGCTCGGAACTCATGAGATCAGAAGTTGTCACTTTGACCAATTCCTGACCATTGAGGTCAAGATATGTAGCCTCCAAATAAAGTGGTACAGCTTCATATTTAAAATTATCCGGCGCTCTGGAACGGAAATTTTCTTTATTTTGTTCATTTATAAATTGTACATGGGGCGATTTCTTATATTCTTCTACGGATACCCAAGATTTGCCGTCATCAGCCAAGACCCATTCTCGAGGTTTTACAAGCCGTCCGGTTTTGGATGAGAGAAAGTCTTGAAATGTTTTTTCATCGGGAGTTAAGGTTGCCAAAAAGCGTAAATCATCATCACGCGCATACAGAAAACTTGCCACTGTTTTGGCGGCATCGGTGGTCATGCGCTCAATTTCATCTGTAGCTCTGCTATCCAGTGCTTTTACAGTATCATTAACGGCTAAGTCTCCGGCTACGCCAAGATCCCGCATGGCTTGATTGGTTATGTTTTCGGTACGTGTGCGCATTTCACTGCCAAGGTTCACCGCCTGATTCCACGCAACAAGTGCCAATAGAATGAGTGGTATGACTTTAATGAATACAAAAAGTAAAATGAGCTTGGTACGCATACCAAAACAAAA
>CAYJHV010000186.1:0-3904 GCA_964369825.1 uncultured Desulfovibrionaceae bacterium
TTAAAACTGAATTAATCAGTGTTTCCTTAATATTTGAATAAAGCAAGGCACTATGTTGTTCGTATGGGTATAAATACAATTTATAGTTTCATAAGAGCAAATATTATAAAATGTTAGAATGCTTTTCTAAGCAAATAACTTCATATGTTTCCCCTGCGTGTAGTCTACTATTTTATTGACAGTTTGCCAAAACAATGTTTAATTTCGGAAAAATCATTGTCTCTCAAAGGAGATTGCAAATGTTAAAATCCTTATGTTTTTTTATATTCCTTTTTACTGCATTCCTTTCTTATCCCTGCACGGGGCAAGCTTTTTTTACCGATAGTAAAATTGAAATTGTGCAGGAAGGATTTTTTGAAAGCCACAAAGAAAGCCTCAAGAATATACTTATCGAAGATGCATTGATGAGGTATAATTATTGTAAAAATTCCGAATGGGATACTTATACAAATGAAAAAAATGAAGAAATAGTTACTTTTAAGTGTAATTATGCCTCTGCCGAAGCCATAAGAACAAATCTCAAGGCTTTGGGGGTTCTTGATGTAAAGACGCAAGAAGAAGTGATAATGGAACTTGAGGACAGAGATTTTTCCCTTGATTTACTCTTATTTTTTAAAGTTAACGAGTCACAGAAGGATTTTTCTTTTCTGGGAATGGAATATTTGTATAATGATGAAAAAGTTGGCGGTTTTTTAGAGCAAAATAAAACTCAAATCCTTAACATTTTAGAAGATAAACCTTTGACTTTGTCTTTGATTGCAAACAAGGACAAAGCTTTTGCAGAATTTAGCTATGCTCTTGAAAAAGTTATTTTAAGCAGTGAAAAGGAATATAAATATGCTGCGCCGTTTTTTGGGGATCTGGGTTTTACATACAATGTAAAAAATGCACCGATTTTAACAGCTACTTTGTCAGATTTGGATTTTGATGACGAAAATATGCGCATCATGGGAAAACTAGCGTTTACTTTGCAATATCTTGGAAAAAAAATTGATGTGCAAAAAGAAAAAGGATACTTTCTTAAATATTTTAAAGCAGCTTTGGCTTCATCTCCTCAAATTTTACAAAGTGAAAAATTTGATGTGTATTTTCGTAAAAATTCAGATGAGTTGACACATTTTCTTTTTGAAAATAAAGATCAAACATTTACCATTTCTTTTGAGAAAAAAAGTCTTGCAACACTTGCGCCGGAAGCCATCAAAATACAATATAATGGGAATATTAACCAAGAAGTAAAAGATTTTGTTAAGAAAATTGCAGAAATATCTGCCAGTCCTCAAGGTATAAGCAATGAACTTTTAGGTAATTATGTTTATGAATCTGAGGGTATGAAAGGCAGTGTGCGTATCAGACAAGATGAAAAATTACCAAATTCCGTACATGTTTTCTTAAATACTGTGAATGTGCAGGCATTGCATCTTTGTGATTATGAAGGAATTTGTACATTTTCTGAAAATAAATATGTTTGCCCCATTAAAGATGCTCCGGAGGGAATGGAGGCTTTTTTTGAAATTGTCCCCTCAGACAATGGCTTTAATATTCCGCAAAACCCCAGCCTGCTATGCGGCGCACGTGGTTTTATGTCCGGTGATTACTCACGGTGCACCGAACAAACCAATGGACCTTTAACTATGATTGTGGTTCCCATGGAAATTATCCATGAAGATGATACGTATATTGTGCGCTTTACAGACGATGGTGCTGAATCTTTGGAATTTGTGTCTCAAAAACAGGCTGAGTTTTTGGAAGATATGATTGGTAAAAATGTGCTTGTACATTACAATCAAAGTCAAATTTGGAATACCGAAAAGAATTTTTGTAATCGCTCCAAAGAAATCATTTCTGTTGAAGATGCCACAAGACCGGAAGCAAAATTACTTGGAGGTTATAGTCATATAAATCCTGAGCTTAAAGGATATGCATTTATTGAACCGGATTTTACTGCCAAATCCGCATTTAATATACATCTTAATAATTATAGCAATGACTTAGAGAAGAATTGTCAATTTGCCGGTGAATGTTATGCCGAAGGTAAAGGTTTTATTTGCAATACCTTTGACAAAGAACAAAATCCTGATGAGTATTTTGAAATTATTCCATCAAATCAAGGATTTTTAGTCATAAATAATGCAACAAATACTTGCGTATATACAGGTTTTATGGCGGGAAGATACGATAAATGCGATAATAAAGTTTTTAGTAATTCAAGCATTTCCGGAAAACTTATTGCCGTTAATGAAGAAGATTTTATGTATCCGCATGTGATTATACTTTCCGAAGGTATTGAGGTGGATATGCGTATTGGCATCGATCAAATTGCTCTTGCCAAATCCTTATTAAATCAAGATGTATTTGTCAGCTTTGTGGACGAACAATATTGGGGTGAGCACGACAGGGCTTGTGTACGTGAAAAAAGAGTGACTCGCTTGCAAACTATATTAGCGGTAAAAAATTCTCTCCTTGGTAATTATATTCATAATGCTGATGGAATAAATGGTTCGGCAATTATAAGTGAAGTGGAAAATGCCGAAGATTCCTTTTTCCTTACATTGAAAAATGAAGGGCTGATTTCAAAAGTTTCTTGTCCCTTTTCCGGCATATGTCGCTCAGCCAAAAATGGTTTTATCTGCCAATCATTGGGGGCTTCCGATAAAAGTAAAACTTTTGTTACTGTAATCCCCAATGATGATGGTTTTAGCATTCCGTTTGATATTTCATATTCTTGTAAAATGCGAAGCTTAAATGCCGGTAGTTATTCAAAATGTACGAAGAAAAAAATAGGTTCTTCTTCTGTTACCGGATTGTTGAAAGAAATTAGGGAAGAAAGCTCTCAGCTGGTCGAAATTGTTATGATGATGCAAGGAAGAAAAAAAATTATTAATATTTTGAAGAATACGCCGGAATTTTCCAATCATCTTGCGCACGTTAAAAACTTTTTAGGTAAAAATGTAACCGTAGGGTATACGGAAGAACAAGATTGGGATGAAAAGGGGTCTTTGTGCCGGCGTTTACGTCTTTATACTTCCATTAAAGTTGTCAGAGCTCAGCAAAAGCCCTAACAAAATAGAAAGAAAGGTGGAAAATGTATTTATTCCACCTTTTTTAATATTTTTATCTTAGCATTGACAAAAATTCTAATAAAACATAGCTTACGACTTTGTTTCAATGCATTGTTTTTCAATTTTTTGAAAATCTTCTTTTGAATTTAAACAAATATTTATTCTAATACTTTAAGTGTCGAAAGGATATATGAAAATGAATCAGGTAAAAAATAATCACATACCAAAAGCAACTATTCAGCGAATAGCGGTTTATTTACAAGTGCTTGAACACTTGGAACAGGAAGGTGTTGAGGTTATATCATCAGACCCCTTGGCAAAAGCGTGTGATGTAAATGCATCACAAGTGCGAAAAGATTTGGCATTTTTTGGTGAATTTGGTGTGCGTGGTGTGGGTTACTATGTAAAATCGCTCATGGCTTGTATTGCCAATGAGCTTGGCATTGCCAAGAAATGGAATTTAGCATTGGTAGGTGTTGGCAATATGGGACGTGCTATTCTTAACCATTCTGAATTTAAGTTAAAGGGTTTTCATATTGTGGGAGCGTTTGATTGCGATCCTTTTAAAATTGGTGAAAAAGTATTTAACCTTGAAGTTATGTGTACAAAAAGTCTCAAGGATAAAGTTACAGAATTAAATATTGAAATGGGTATAATAGCAACTCCGCCCGAAAGAGCACAAAGAGCTGCAGACCATCTCATAAATGCCGGAATTCGTAGTATTTTAAATTTTGCACCGGCACGGATTAAAGTACCTGATCATGTTTTTGTGGAATATGTAGATTTCTTTCATCATTTGTACACGTTAACGTTCAAATTAACTCGTGCCACTTAAAATCTTATTT
>CAYJHV010000187.1:0-3882 GCA_964369825.1 uncultured Desulfovibrionaceae bacterium
TCTGCTTTTGCGTCGCTGTGTGATTGTGTCATGGCAATAATCTTCTCATGTGTAAATTTTAAAATGTGAACGTTTAAGGTACGGTTTTCATGCCAAGAATGCAAGTTTTTTTAAGAGCAGGAAATGAAGCAATAGACGATATTGTAATTTGGTAATAATTTTTTCCGAGGGGGGAGGTGTGTTTTTTGGGTAGCTAAGGTAATAGTGGAAAAATAACAAAAACAGACTCAAAAATTGCATTTTCCTAAGAAAATAAGATGCGTTTGCCCTGATGAAAACTATGGGCATATTAAGGTAAAAGCGGTAATTTATGAGCCAAAGATTTGCCTCGTAATGACATATGCGCCAAAGAAGACATACCGCCGCCTCCGGCAGCCAAAGCAAGCTTTAGAAGGTAGGTAAAGTGTTCTCGGGAAATTTCTTCAGCTCCCATGCGTAGCATATGTTTTGTGCTTTGTTGGCAATCTAAAAGTTGAAAATCATGAGCTTTTAATGTTTGAACCAAGGTTATCAATGCCATTTTGGATCCATCCGGCATCAGGTGAAACATGGATTCGCCAAAAAAAGCTTTACCCAGTGCCACTCCATATAAACCGCCAATAATTTTATTATCTTGCCAACACTCCACCGAATGGGCAAAACCTGCTTCATGTAATAAGTTATATGCGTCCTGCATTTCTTGAGTGATCCACGTACCGTCTTGATCTTTACGAGGAACCTTGGCGCACTGTTGGATAACTTCAGGAAAGGCTTTGTTTATGGTATGAGTAAAATTTTTATATTTTCTGGCAAGACGTTGCGAAATTTTTAAGCCGGTATACGGCTTTTCTTTTGAAAGTTCGGGAGAATGCGCCTGTACGGTATGGGATAAGGGCAAGATACAACGTATGGGCGGTGACCACCATAAAATGGGGGTATTTTCGCTATACCAAGGAAAAATCCCCTGACTGTAAGCTAAAATAAGCCGATCAAGGCGCAAATCCCCCCCCACAGCCAAAAGTCCTTCGGGGGTACTATGGTGCAAAGGGGGAAAAAATAAATCAGCGCCTAAAATCTTGGGCATTATGCATTTCCATAACGAAACTGTACTTGCTCATCTTGTACATCAACGGTAACTTTGCCGCCCTTGGTTAATTTTCCAAAAAGCAATTCTTGAGCTAGGGCATCTTCCAATTCCGTTCGCAATAAGCGTTGTAAGGGGCGAGCACCGTACACGGCATCATAACCCTTATGTGCAAACCACATTCTGGCAGTTTCTGTGAGGTCAATTTTCACTTTGCGTGCTCTAAGGCTTTTTGCCAGTTGCCCTACAAATTTATCCACAATATGTCCCATCAAGTCCGGCGTAAGCCCTTGGAAAGGTATGAGAGCGTCAAGTCTGTTTCTAAATTCCGGAGAAAAAATACTTTCCACAGCTTTTAAACCTTTGGAATTGACATCTACGCTGCTTTTCTCGCCAAATCCAAGGCTTTTAGTGCTCATTTCACGTACACCGGCATTGGAGGTCATAATAATGATTACATTGCGAAAATCGGCTTTGCGTCCTGTATTGTCTGTCAAAGTACCATAGTCCATGACCTGCAATAGTACATTAAAAATATCAGGATGCGCTTTTTCAATTTCATCTAAAAGCACCAAAGAGTAAGGAGCCTTGCGAATTGCTTCCGTAAGTTGACCGCCTTGGTCATAACCCACATAGCCCGGAGGAGCACCGATAAGCCTTGAGACCGCATGTTTTTCCATATATTCGCTCATGTCATAGCGTAAAAACTGCACTCCCAATCTTTCAGCCAATTGTTTGGCAAGTTCTGTTTTTCCAACTCCGGTAGGTCCGTAAAATAAGAAGGAACCGGAGGGACGATTTTCACGATTAATTCCGGCTCTTGCCCGTAAAATGGCTTTCACCGTCATGCTTACCGCTGTATCTTGACCAAAAACACGTTCAAGTACGTCTTTTTCAAGAGTGGCAAGGCGTTCTTTTTCTTTGCCGGACACCGAACGCTCGGGAATACCTGCCATTCGTGCCACTATGCGCTCAACATCTTGTACGCTGACTCGAGAACTTTTATGATTACTTCTAAGACTTACGGCAGCACCTGCTTCGTCCATCACATCAATGGCTTTGTCCGGCAAAAGTCTGTCTTGTACATGCCTTGCCGATAAATCCACCGCTGCTTTTAAAGTGGATGCAGGATATGTTACATTATGATGTTCTGCATAGCGACCTTCAAGTCCTTTCAAAATGGCTAAGCACTCATCAGTACTGGGTTCTTTAATGTCAATGCGTTGAAAACGACGGGAAAGCGCCCGATCTTTTTCTAAATGATTACGTAATTCTTCATGTGTGGTGGAACCCATGCAACGGATTTCACCATTAGCCAATACCGGCTTGAGCAAATTTGAGGCATCCATGGCACCGCCTGAGGTGGAACCGGCACCGACAATGGTATGTATCTCATCAATAAACAATATTGCATGGGGAATTTTGGTAATGGACTGAATAACATTTTTCAATCGACCTTCAAAATCACCGCGATAACGTGCTCCGGCAAGTAAGTTGCCCATATCTAAAGCAAATATACGGGCTTCTTTAAATACATCAGGTACTTTTCCTTCAGAAATGCGTAAAGCAAGCCCTTCGGCTATGGCTGTTTTTCCAACGCCCGGATCTCCCACAAAAAGTGGATTATTTTTGCGTCTGCGACAAAGTACCTCCACCGTCCGGTCAAGTTCAACGTCACGTCCCACTAAAGGATCTATTTTTCCATCCTTGGCCTTGGCTGTCAGTTCCACGGTATATTTTGCCAGTGCGTCATTGGCATTGTCCACATCTTCGTCATCATGCCCATATCGACCGCCGGATTTATTACTTTTTGTTCCGGAAGATCCTCTGCCGTGAGCACCATGAGAAATATATTCCAAGACGTCGGTACGACTTACACCTTGTTTTTTCAAATAATAACTGGCATAAGCATCTTCTTCGTCCATAATGGCAGCAAGCACATCGCCAAGCTCTACAAGCTCACGTCCGGCAGCTCGAATTTGACGTAAAGCATTGGTGAGCACACGTTGTACGCTTTCTGTTTGTAAAATTTGCGAAAGATTTTCCCCATCTCTTGTTTCCATATGAAAAGTGAAAAATCCCTCCAGTTGTTCTCGTAAAACCGCAGGATTTGCGCCGCATCCTTCCAAAAGAATGCGCCCTTGCGACTCTACCACCATGGCATATAATAAATGTTCCAATGTTAAGAACTCATGTCTGCGTCTTTGTACTTCCTGTAAGGCTGTATGTAAAACTTTTTGTAAATGTCTACCTTGCATGGTAACTCCCTTCGCTATATAAAAGCGATGTATATTTAATCTTCAATACGTTCACAAGTACATTTAAGCGGAAAACCGGCATCTCGTGCCATAATCTGTACCATTGCAACCTTACCTTCTGCTATTTCACGGGTATAAACACCACAAATGCCTATACCTTTTTCATGAACCGACAGCATGATTTCTGCTGCCACTTCGGCAGATTTTCGAAATACTTTTACTAAGATAAAAACAACAAAATCCATACTGGTATAATCATCATTGTGCAAAAGCACCCTATAAAGTGGCGGCTCACATACTTCTTCATCAAGTATGGTATCGTCCTCATATTGTGAATTTGTATGAATTTTGGACATTTATTGTCTCTCCTTAAGGCTGTACATCTCAAATAGACGGTTTACATTTACCAGTTTTTCCAAACTTGTACCAAGGCAAAGTAAGCACCGTAAAACAATGGTCAAGTACCATTTCAAAGTCAATAATAGATTACTTTTTTTTTATATAATTATCAAGCGCAATTATTCCTGAAAATATCACAAAAAATACAAATAAAATATTTTT
>CAYJHV010000188.1:0-3836 GCA_964369825.1 uncultured Desulfovibrionaceae bacterium
TATCTTCATAAATATTCGATAAATAAAATATTTATAAGTTATTAAATTATAAGAATAACAATTATATTTTATATATTTATGAAGTATGCTCTTCTGCTTATATTCACATGGAAGTATTATGCGTAGAGCAAAATTTTTGCAATTGGTTAAATGTTGCTATTAAAAACCATATTTTAACGTTATAAAAATTATGATAAAAAATTATTTAATTTTAAGTTGTTAACGTTGTTTTCAGTAACGACTACTTACTGAGGCTTGCGCTTACTCGCCGGACTCGCTATAATGATCGAGGAAAAAGGCATGATTAAATTCATTATAAGTAAGCTTTATTACATAGTTATGAATAAGTGCTTATTTCAAAAATAGAAAGGAAAATATTATGAATAATAACAGCTTACTCATTCTTACTCCCATGCAGGAAGAAAATGTTATTGTGCGGGAAATGCTCGCCAATCTTGGTTATAATGAAAATGACTTGCACTTATTGCAAAAAGAAAATAGATTTTCCTTGCAAGTAACGGGAATGGGTACCATTAACACCATGAATTTTATTTATAATATGCTAGAATTTTTCCGGAATAAAACTGTGGATGTTTTGCTCATAGGTTTTGCCGGTGCTTTATCCCACGAATTGCATATTGGCGATTCCTGTCAGGTGGCTACGGTGACGGACTTTAGCTATATAACCTGTCAGGAAGCAGGAGATTTTGAAATTATCACCACACCTTCCGATTTTTTTGACCGGCACTTGATTCATGATGCTCAAAATCCTCTATTACCGCATATTCGTTTACAAGCCTCTATGCCTTTTCAAGGAAAGTCTTATAATCTCATTTCTGTACCCGGGCTTTTGCAAGGGGAAAAAACTAAAGAATATCTTTGCACGCAAGGCATTGAAATGGTTGATATGGAAGGTTTTAGCCTTGCCGCAGCTTTACAACATTTGCAACAAAATAAAATTCTTAATACTAATATAAATCTTGACATCTTACGTGTTATCACTGACAGTCCCAAAGAAAAATTTCAATTTACAAAGCTTGAAGAATACAAAGAGCATTTGCGCAAAAGTGAACTGATTGGGCAAATCTTAAAAAATAAAGTAAATAAAATGTAAGGGATAAATTATGCGTACCCAAATTGTGAAAACCGGTAATTTGAATATAGAACTGCCCATTATTCCATTAAAAGAAGCAGGCATCTCCATCATTCTTTTTGACAGCTTCAAAGATACAAGCTTGACCCCAAGCATTGCTCAAGAAGCCGTAAATACCTTCACAAAGCCGGATATTATGGTTTGCCCGGAGGTCAAAGCTCTCCCCTTGTGTATAGAAATGGCAAGGCTTTGGAATATTGAATACTTTGTATTACGGAAAACCCAAAAAATATTCATGACCGAACCCCTAAGCATTAAATATTATTCCATAACCAGTAAAGGTGAGCAAAAATTATGGTACGATGCCAAGGATGCTGCAAAGCTGCAAGGAAAAAAAGTTATGCTTTTTGATGATGTCATTTCCACCGGCGGTACCCTGAAAGCCATGTTGGATTTTGCCCAAAATTCAAAACTGCAAATATCCAGTATTGCAACAATTTATGTGGAAGGTGATTTGGAACCTCTTTTGAAGGTGACAGAAAAATATAATGGTATTGAACATTTAGGACGTTTACCAATCTTGCCTTTGGAGTAAATAACGAAAAGGTTTCCCCCAGAAAAATAATAAATCAGTGTTTCCTTAAAGGTATAGCGAGTATTGCGTGCAAAAATATTTTCCCATAGCCATAGTCAGTAAAGCTTTTCACTTTCCGCAAGGTATTCAGAGCGATAAGCAATTTTGGGAAGTATTGCAAAATAAAAAATGTGTGATTACGCACATCCCACAGGAGCGTTGGCCAACGCAAGAGCTTTTACACCCACAGCGCAGCGAAGCAGGACGCAGTGTTTCTTTTTCTGCCGGTGTTATCAACTCTGCCGAGAATTTTGACGCTGCTTTTTTTGGCATATCTCCCCGTGAAGCCGGAGCAATTGATCCGCAACAGCGTCTTTTACTCATGCTTAGCCAAGAAGTTTTGGAAAATGCGGGAATCCCCGCTCGAAATCTTGCAGGCTCTGATTGCGGCGTATTTATTGGGATTTCCGGTCAAGATTATGGAATGCAGCACCTTGAAGACCTTTCAAGTCTGTCACTGCACTCCATGACCGGCAATACCATGAGCATGGCTGCCAATCGAATTTCCTATACTTATGACCTGCATGGTCCCTCACTGTCCTTGGATACAGCCTGTTCCTCCTCCTTGGTGGCAGTACATACCGCTTGTAAAGCCATACAAAACGGAGAAATCTCTTGCGCACTGGCAGGCGGTGTTAACCTACTCTATCACCCTTATTCTTTTGTAGGTTTTAGCAAAGCTTCCATGCTCAGTCCCCATGGACTGTGCCTTCCTTTTGACGCCAAAGGTGCAGGCTATGTACGTGCGGAAGGCGCTGCCATGCTCTTTTTGAAGCCTTTGGAGGAAGCTCTTGCCCAAGGAGATTGCATCGAAGCCATCATTTGCGGCAGCGGTGTGAACAGCGACGGAAAAAGAAAAATGGGCTTGACCATTCCTTCTATGGAGGGACAAGCGGAGCTGATGCGCCATGTCTTACAACAATGCGACATACATCCTCAAAATATTGACTTTATTGAAATGCACGGAACCGGAACTGCTGTGGGTGATCCCATTGAAGCACAGGCTGTCTCCGCTGTCTATGCACAAAATAAAAGTACCGCCCTTCCCATAAGCTCCGTGAAGGCCAATGTGGGACATATGGAACCGGCTTCCGGTATGGCAGGGCTCATTAAAGCTCTGTTGGTCATGAAAAATCGTGAAATCCCCCCTACCCCCTTTAACTTTGACCCACATCCGCACATTGATTTTAAGGCACTTAATATTCAGTGCATTGCCGGAGAAAATGCCTTCAAGCTCAAAGAAAAAGGGAGTATATATGCCGCCGTCAACTCTTTTGGCTTTGGAGGAGTCAATGCGCATATTATTCTTCAAGACCCCGAAAATTTTATACAAGAACAAAAAAAGCCTACGCAATCAAAAACGATAAAACAGAAAACGGTACAATCGGTAACGGTAAAGCCAAAAATGGTACCGGCAATTACACTAAATTCGGAATCAGTACCGAAAAAGGTACCATTCACAACCATACCATCAGCCACGCCATTACCTCCTCTTTTTTTATCGGCTCGCTCCACAAAATCTTTGAAAAATCTTGCTAAAAGCTATGCCGCCATATTGCAAAATAAAGATATGGAAGAATTATATGATTTGACCTACTGCGCAAGTCATCACAGAGATTTTTTTGAAAAGCGTGCGGCTTTTTGGGATCAATGCCCGGAAAAACTTATACAAAGCTTGAATGCTTATGCCGAAGGTACTGCAAATTACGAGCTGTCAAGTTTGTGCGTGGAACAAAGCCCCCTGCAAGAGCCCGGAGACATAGCCTTTATTTATTGCGGCAACGGTTGCCATTGGCTTGGCATGGCGCAAGCATTGCTCCGGCACACGGACTTTGCCACCTGCATCAAGGAAATTGACGTGCTGACGCAAAAATACGGCAATTTTTCCGTATGGCAGCATTTACAAACAAGCAATGAGCAAGACCTTGACAATACTGCCATAGCGCAACCGCTTATTTTTGCCATTCAAGTGGCTGTCAGTCATTTGCTGCAAAAACAAGGTATTATCCCCAAGGCAGTGGTCGGGCACAGTGTGGGAGAAGTGGCGGCCGCCCACATTGCCGGAGCCTATGACTTGGTGCAAGCGGTACGCATCATCTGCGCTCGTAG
>CAYJHV010000189.1:0-3820 GCA_964369825.1 uncultured Desulfovibrionaceae bacterium
ACCAGCTCCAGCCAATCATAGGCAAAATCCAAGCAGGCGTTGTCATCTGCCATAATGTCGGCGCAACGCTCGGTGCTGATGTCTACTTTTTCAAAAATCTTCATATCTGCCAAAAAAGTACGGAAGCGATCCAATTGATATAAGCACAGAATAATCATGGTGGCCATTTTAGGACTTACCGCCTCACCCACTTCTTTAACTCGTGCCATGATGCGCATATAGCGATCATTGGAAGCATTATAAGATTCAAGACCTTGATCCTTAAGCCATGTATGCGCAGTCCATTTTTCGCCGTGTTCAAAGCCTTTACAATGCTCTTCTTGTACAATGAAAAAGCGTTCTATAACTTCTCCGTCCTTGCCCACCTTGGTACCACGTCCCAAAGGATAGGTACGACAAGCACCCGGTCTGTCTTCGTAAACAGAACAGCCTGCCGGCGTTACAAAAGGACAGGGTTCCGTTGGACCGGCAAGCATTTGCAACAGCGGCAAAGGAAAGCCGGTATCGGGAAAAGTGCGCATTTGCGTATGCGTCTTCAAAAATTTTTCACTTTCAATGCCGAAATGTTGACACAAACGCATAACATCATAAGGAGTTAAGGGCAAAGTCAGTTCTGCGCAACAGCGATTGAAACAAGGAACTTTTTCATGACAGGCAAAAATAAATTCCTCATTTTCTTGTAGTTCGGGTAGAGAATCCAGAAAAGTTGCCGAAGCGTCCTTTTGTGTTGCCGAGGCGTCCTTTTGTGCTTTTTGTTTTGACATATCCATACCATAGGGCTTCATATTATATAACCTTATTTAAAGCGTATTCAATAATACCTTCGGCGCCGGCTGTTCGTAATTTCGGAATTAAATCACGTACAAGGTCAACGCTGACCACCGTTTCCACCGAGCACCATTTGGCATCACGCAAAGGAGAGACGGTAGGAGAGTTAAGTGCCGGTAATTTGTCCAAAATGGCATTTAAATTATCCGCCGGTGCATTAAGCTTAATGCAAACCAAGCTTTCGGCATGGAGTGCGCCTTGCAAAAGCAAGTCAATTTGTTCAATTTTACGCCTTTTTTCCGGATTATTCCAAGCTTCTTGGGAGCAAACAAAAACCGTATTACTGCTCATAACCTCATCAATGATGCGCAAACCGTGCGCGCGTATGGTGGTACCTGTTTCCGTCACCTCAACTATGCCGTCGGCAAGCCCTTCAACTACCTTGGCTTCTGTGGCACCCCATGAATAAAACACCGAAACATCAATGCCTTTTTGTACAAAGTAGTCCTTGGTGATGCCTTCAAGTTCGGTGGCAATGCGTTTACCTGCCAAATCTTCCGGTTTTTCAATGGGCGAATCTCCGGCAACGGCAAGCACCCAACGTGCAGGACGATTTGAGGTTTTGGAGTAGACAAGGTCTGAAACTTTAACAAGTTGGTCATAGGCACCTGTTTCTTTGAGCCAGTCAAGACCGGCAAGACCGGCATCCAAAATACCGTCTACCACATAGTTGCCGATTTCTTGCACACGACATAAAGATGCATTGATTTCAGAATCATTGATATCGGGAAAGTAGTTGCGATGATGCTTGCGTATCTTCCAGCCGGCACGCTCAAAAAGGCTGATGGTGGCATCTTCCAATGATCCCTTGGGAATGCCAAGTTTTAAGATAGGTTGACTCATTTATATATCTCCTTGGGATTAAACACATACGGGCTGCATTTACTCACAGTATTATTTTCTAATTCACGGTAAAAACAAGAAGCATAACCTTCATGACAGGCCGCACCACCCACTTGCTCAATGCGCAAGATGAGAGCATCGCTGTCACAATCAAGGCGAATACTTTTTACCTTTTGTACATGCCCGGAAGTACCGCCTTTATGCCACAGTTTTTGCCGTGAGCGACTGTAATAATGAGCCTCGCCGCTTTCCAAAGTTTTCTGCCACGCTTCGGCATTCATCCATGCCAGCATGAGAACTTCTTTGCTTTCGGCATCTTGGGCAATGGCTGCCACTAAACCCTTGGAAAAATCCGGGCAAAAATCCTCGGGGCATTGTATGCGTCTATTTTCCATAATAACCTCAAATGATTTATTCATTCATGGCAGCACGAACTTCTGCCACCCTTTGTACAATATTTTCAGCACCCACCAATTCCGAAACCAAGGCGGCACAATAGGCACCGTGGCGCATCACTTCATTGATGTTGTGCCTCTTAATACCGCCGATGACCACAAAAGGCAATGCACTGTGTTTTGCGGCAAAATCCAAATAGTCATAACCCACCGGAGCACAAACATCTTCCTTGGTTTGCGTGGCAAAAATGGGACCTACACCCACATAATCGGCTCCAAGAATTTTTGCATTGCGTAATTCCTCGGGGCTATGCGTGGAAAGCCCTATGATTTTATTGTTTCCGATTAATTTTCTCACTTCCGGTACCGGTAAATCTTCTTGTCCCACATGCACACCGTCAGCGTCCACCAACATGGCAATGTCAATATGGTCGTTGACAATGAAACAAGCTCCGGCTTCCTTGGTCAAGGTGCGCAAAATGCGGCATTCTTCCAGCATTTCTCCGGCTTTCTTTTTCTTTTCACGATATTGCAAAATCTTTACGCCGGCTTGCAGCAAAGCTTTGGCCACTTCTTCCACATGGCGACCAAGACTGAGCTTGCTGTCGGTAAGTGCATAAATATCTGTTTGATTAGGTAAAATTATGGGCATATTTCTTCCTTAAAAAAATCGACTTAAAATCCGTTGTGCATAGCTCATGAGCAATCTATGTGGTTGAAAAGATACGTGCATTAAGCGTTGCGGTATTTCAAAATTTGCTCTATCAAATACATCGGGTTTTAAGTCACTGTAAATGATGTTTTCAGCAAAAGCAGCGGGGTTTTGATTTTTTTGCGCATTTTCCCAAAGCGGCACCTGTTCTGTTTTCATGTGAAACATAGTATAAATGACCGTATCCAAAGCCTCGGCATGAATGCTTGCTCCAAGACAATACAAAGGATAAACCTCTCCATCGGACGGTCCGGTTTTGTGCATGGCATGTATTCCGTCAAGTACCGCCGCAGTCTTGGGTAATGCAGCATAAAGTGCAAGTATACTTTGACAAAAAATATCCACAGAGCGTCCTTGCTTAAAATGCGCCAAAGCTTTGCGCATACCGCAAATACAGCCAAAAAGATTTTTCACAGCAAGGCTCAAACGCATTTGCCTATGCGCTTTAAGCTTGGGTACGGAAATAATGGCGTCACATTCCAAAGCTTCTTGACCTATATGCCACGTTCCAAAATCTTGTGGCAAAGTTAATGGTACCGGCTTGCTAAACTCTTGAACCGTAAGCCCCAGCGGCTTAAGCGCAGCACTCAATCCAATGTGCTCTGCCACCGTATGCGCCGTACCAAAGGCAGAGGAGTCTCGCACAATGACTTTTATGCCGGCATCTTGCAAACATATGCATAATGCCCTGACTACTTGGGCGTGCGTACAAGCAAGTGCTTCGGCTCGTAAGAGGTTCGGTTTGACCAAAATCTTTGCATTACGAGTAAAAGACGTCAGTATGCCGGAATTTTGCAATACAAAATGCATCTTTTCTTCCACTTGCTTGCTTTCGTAACTATCGCAATGCGCAAGAGTGACCATATGGCTTAAGTTTGGCTTCAAATGTGCGTTCTTCTCTAAAATTTATATTTAATATTTAAGGCTTGCGGTGTAATTCAATTTCGCAATGCGAAAGATTAAGATAGAGTATGACTTGCGTAAACATTTTCTTGCCGATCATAAATAGTGAAGGTACCATTTTCATAAACACCGTATGAAT
>CAYJHV010000190.1:0-3817 GCA_964369825.1 uncultured Desulfovibrionaceae bacterium
TTAAGGAAGAGACCATGCATTTATTAGATATGGCTAAGGCAGCCGGCTGAGCTGCGAAAGTGACTCCAGAGGTTTTGGAGCGAATACTCAAAAATGTACGCCTTGCCTCTTCCAAACCGGCTTTGGAAGAACGCGTTTTGGCAGGTCGTGCACACAATGAAGATGCTGCGCTTGTGTCTATTCCGCAAGGAATGGCCATAGTGCAAACGGTGGACATTTTGGCGCCCATCGTCAATGATGCCTATGATTTTGGGCGTATTGCCGCAGCCAATGCTTTGTCCGATGTTTACGCCATGGGCGGTAAACCTTGGTGCGCCATGAATATGCTTTTCTTTCCCTCTGCTTGCCATGCGACAAAGGGTGAAGAATATATGATTAATATTTTACGTGGCGGTCTTGATACCTTAAGCGAAGCTGATGCCGTGCTTGTGGGTGGGCATACGGTGGAAGACAGCGAAATTAAATATGGTATGTCGGTTACCGGTATCATTGACGCAAACACCAAAGCTACCAATGACGGTTTGCGAGTGGGCGACAGACTATTGCTCACCAAGCCATTGGGTACGGGAATTCTTGCCACCGGAGTAAAAGCACGTTGGGATAATTATGAAGAAAGCGAAAGTCTAATCACAACTTGGTGTGCTAAACTGAATAAAAATGCCTCGCTAGCCATTCAAGAATTCAAACTTAAAGCAGCCACTGATATTACCGGCTTTGGACTTGGAGGGCACAGCATTGAAATGGCAAAGGCATCCAAGGTGCAAGTGGTTCTTGAAAGCGCAAAAGTGCCCATAATGCCATATGTTATGGAATATGCCAAAAACGGACTTATTCCCGCCGGCAGTCACGCCAATCGTAAATTTTGGCTGGCATTTACGTACATTTCCGGTACCATAGATGCAAGCCTTGAATCTTTGATTTTTGATACGCAAACTTCCGGTGGGTTATTGCTTGCCGTACCACAAGAACAAACAAACGAAGCGGTCGCTTTTTTACAATCCTTGAACGAAAGTGTATGGGAAGTGGGTTTTGTGCAAGCAAAAAAACATGAAAGCGATGCGCCACTTGTAATTTTATGACACACATTATAGGAATAATTCTCGCTGCCGGCATGTCAAAGCGTATGGGCGACAATAAATTATTGCTCCCCGTGCAAGGTATTCCCATGTTGCAGCATGTGATCAATGCCGCAAAGAATTCTTGGCTTACTAAAGTGCTCTTGATTGTTGCCAACAATGTAGAAGCACATGATATGCTTAATTATTTGGATACGGAAAACTGCATAATTTTGCCAAATCCCAAACGACATTTGGGGCAATCCGAATCATTGAAGGTTGGCATACAATATACGCTGTGTGAAACTAAACCAAAAATATCGGGTGCCATGGTACTTTTAGGCGATCAACCCTTCATCACCACACAGATAATTAATAGCCTGATTAAAAAAGCCGAATTGCATCCAGAAAATTGGATAATACCTCTGAAAAAGTCAAAAAAATTAAAGAAAATTAACAGCAAAGGATTGCGTGGTAATCCTGTAATCATACCTTCCGATGAGTTTATACGGGTTTTAGATTTAGAAGGAGATACCGGCGCACGTGTCTTAGTCAATGATTCTCTTTGTCACAAACATTTTGTGGAAATGGATGAAACTGCTCCCTTTGAGGATATTGATACCCCAAAGGCTTACGCTCGTTTATGCACCTTTTAAAAATAGTTGAAAAAAATGCAAAAGTTAAAAAATCTCCCACTTATTGTTATCCGCAGTGCCGGTGATATTGCTTCCGGTGTGGCTTTACGCCTGTACCGTGCAGGTTTCACCAAAATTCTTTTTTTAGAATCCGGCAATCCCTTGGCAGTACGTCGCACAGTGGCTTTTTCCGAGGCTGTCTATTCTGATACAGCAATTGTTGAAGGTGTTCAAGCCACACTAATCAAAAACTTTGATAATATGGAAAACCTTGAGCAACATTGGCAAAAAGGGCACATTCCTCTGCTTGTGGATCCCATGGGAAATTGCCTTTCAAAAATACACGCCGATTTTTTGGTGGATGCCATTTTGGCAAAGAAAAATCTTGGTACACATAAAGACATGGCAAAAATGGTCATTGGTCTTGGTCCGGGCTTCACTGCCGGTGATGATGTACATAAGGTAGTTGAAACCATGCGTGGGCATACTCTTGGACGTGTCATCAATACAGGCAAAGCCCTTGCCAATACCGGCGTCCCCGAAGCAGTACAAGGTTATACCATTGAGCGTGTTTTTTGGGCAGAGTTTGACGGACTGTTTACTACCGATTGCGAAATTAAAGATATCGTAAAAAAAGACGATATACTTGGCAAGGTCAGTAACGATAAACAAGAACAAATTTTTACAGCTCAATTTGACGGCGTGGTACGCGGTATTTTACGCAATAATACCGAGGTTACCAAACGTACCAAGCTTGGTGATGTGGATCCACGCACACAAGTGACGTATTGTGACCTTGTTTCCGACAAAGGGCTTGCCATCGGCGGCGGTGTACTTGAAATTATTTTATCAGAAAAGGTAAATGAATTCTATGCTTAAAGATTTGCTCCCACCCTTTGACCAAAAAAGTGCTATGATTACTGTGGTGGGAGCCGGTGGAAAAACCTCGTTCATTCAATGGCTTGCCACATATTATAGTGCGCTTGGGCACAAGGTTTTAATAGCACCTTCTACAAAGATTTGCGTGCAAGGCAGCCCCCATGTCTTGCTGGAAAATCAGTGTGCGGATCTTGAAGAAAGCATACGTAAAAGCTTTACTCAAAATAATATTGTTACTGTTTGTGCACAACTTGATGACCAAAAAAAGAAATACGTGGGACTTAATCAAGAACAAATTTGCGCTTTAAAAAATATGCAGTTGGCTGAAATTATTTTATGTGAAGGGGACGGTGCCGCACGCAAGCCATTGAAAGCACCGGCAGCGCATGAACCGGTCATTCCGGATAATACGGATTTTTGTGTGGGGATCATAGGACTTGATGTCCTTTATAAACCACTGAGTACGGAAAATGTTCATCGAGCCGAACTTTTCTCCAAGCTCACCTCTCTGCCTCTCGAACAAGAAATACACTTCAAACATTTTGTGAGTCTTGTGAATTCTGAAAATGGTTTGTTCAAAAACTGCCCACAAGACCTCCCGAGAATTGTATTTTTAAATAAATTTGACATGGTACAAGATGCAACACTGCCTCCTTTTTGGCATCAAGAGTTACTACAGTTTTCACAGCAAGTTCCATGGTACTATGGCAGTACGCATAAAAAAGAAATATGGCTATTGTCTTAAGAAAGCACGTTATTGATTCTAATTTGATAATATTTTTTTCTGGGGGGCTTTTTGGCGCAAGCAAAAGTTCCCCCCACAAAAATTTGAAATTAGAATCACGTGCGCAGAAGTCTCGTGTAAGAAAATATGTATGGACTTACTTTCCATTCTGTGTTATGGGAGAAAAAATTCATATATATGAATAATTCTTTAATATTAATTTATAATTGGCAAAAAATAGGAGGTTGGTTGTATGTGGGACACCAAATTTCAAAATCCGCTGCAAGATACGACAGAAGAAAACGACGAAAAAAGTTTTTTGGACGCTGAAAACTCCAAAGATTTGAAAAATGATGAACTGTATTTTGATATCCCTGAAACCGTAACTCAAAACGAGGTATTGTCATCAGACCCGGAAGAAAATGAAGACTCTGATTTACAAGCATATGTTTCTGAACAACACATTGATGGTTTTGAAGATTTCCCTTTTGGTGATACTGCGGTAGTTTTAAATTATACCGGAC
>CAYJHV010000191.1:0-3815 GCA_964369825.1 uncultured Desulfovibrionaceae bacterium
TGACTGCCGTCAACGCTTCAAAGACCTTGCGCAATGAATTGCGCAGAGGTCTTAATTTAAAAAACTATGAGGCATTATTGATGATGAAAGAACAATCTATTTTTCGCCAAGGGCTTTCTTTAAGGCATCTCGGTAAATTTTAAGCACTTGAATACGTGCATAATATTTGGAATTGGCAGGAATGATATGCCAAGGCGCATAGCTTGTGTTGGTACGCATAAACATCTCGTCGGCAGCTATTTTATAATCTGTGGCTTTTTCACGATTTCGCCAATCTTCGTCGGTAAGTTTATAATTTTTCCAAGGGGTATTTTCACGCTCTTTGAAGCGTCTGAGTTGCTCGTCACCGGAGATATGCAACCAGAACTTTAAGAGAATATTTTTATTATCCACAAGTTGATCTTCAAAATTATTGATTTCGGCAAAGGCTCGTCGCCATTCTTCCGGCCTTGCAAATTTTTCCACACGTTCCACTAACACCCGCCCGTACCATGTGCGGTCATAAATGGTCACATAGCCGGCCAGCGGTACATGCCGCCAAAAACGCCAGAGATAATGATGCGCCAGTTCTTCGTCGGTGGGTGCGCTGATGGGGATGATGCGGGTAATACGAGAATCCACCGAGGCTGCCACACGGCGAATGGCACCGCCTTTGCCGCCGGCATCCCAGCCCTCAAAGGTGAGGGTAGATGATATCCCTTGCTGATATGCCTTGAAAGAAAGCTGAAACACTTCGCTTTGCAATTTTTTGAGCTGTTTTTTATATTCGTCACGCTCCAAAGTGGGCGACATGTCCAATCGATCCAACATGGTAACGGTAGGTTTTGTTTCTTCTTGAATTTTTTGCTCTTGAGCTTTTTCTTCACCCACCTGTACCGTGGAATTTTTGAGGGCGATTTTTGCGGCTATGACACTTTCCAGATGTTCGATGACGGCATGAGCCACTGAAATATGGCAAAAACGCTTGTCAAAGGCATCGATGACATACCAAGGGGCAAATTCCCTGTCGGTCATGGTGATGGTTTTACCTACAGTATCAATGAGTTGAATATATTTTCTTTCGCTTTCTTTATCATAAGGAGTAAAGCGCAACGAACCTTGATCTTTCTCACGGGCTTTGCGCCTTTTGGCATGTTCTTCTTGGTTAAGATGCAGCCAGATTTTGGCTATGGCATAGCCATTATCTGCTAAGGTTTGTTCAAATTCCACCCTTTTGCTCATGGTTTTAAACAATTGGGCTTCATCGATTTCGCCATAAGAAGCTTTGCGAATGGTTTCGTCATACCAACCGCCAAAAAATATGCCAAATTCACCATAACCCGGAAGTTTTAGCCAATATTTCCATGCTTCGGGGCGCAATCTCTCGGCTTCATAGGATTTCCAAAAAGTATGGTTGCTAAGCTTTTTGCCGTCAAGCCATGAGGATAAAGTGTTGACCAATGAACCACGTCCGGAACCGTCAACGCCTAAAATGGTGAGTAATACAGAAATTTTGTGTTCTTCGCATTGTCTTTGTAATTGAAAGAGTTGCATACGCAAATCACTCTCAACTTTTTTAAAATCTTCCCGTGAGCATTTTTGCCCTAAAATCATGGTATCAAACATGAAAGACTCCCTTAAAGGTTTAAAATAGAAACAAAAAAATATGCTTTACGAACTTTTACAAGAAAGGTTGTATTTGGATAGGAAAATTATTTGCTGTCATCATATACATAGTCAAGGTAAGTGGTCAAGAAAATAATCAGCGTAATTTTGAAAATAATTTTTATTTTCAAAAAAGGTGCTTCTCACTAAAAAACCCTTTCTCATACTTGAGAAAGGGTTTTGAATATCCAGACGCTAAAAGTAAAGAGTCAAGTGAGAATATTTCTTCTCACAGTAGTTTTACCGTTAATTTGTCTGTAAAAAGTTTTTTATGCCAATTATTCGGCACCAAGGTGAATGCGAGCAAAACGCACAATCTTAACCTTCGTACCCATTTCTTTGCCGGCTTCGTTGAGGATATCGCTTACGCTTTTCTTATCGTCACGAATATAGGCTTGTTCCAAGAGGCAGACTTCTTTGTAATATTTTTTTACTGCACCTTCCACAATTTTTTCCACAATATTCTCTGGCTTGCCTTCGTCAAGAGCTTTTTGACGGTACACTGCACGCTCACGTTCAATGTCTGCGCCGTCAAGGTCGGCAGGGTCAACAGCCAAAGGATTGGCAGCAGCAATTTGCATGGCAACATTTCTTGCAAGGGCATTGCAAGGGTCGGTTTTGGAGCAATCGCCGTTTTCACAAGCAAGTTCCACCATTACGCCCAATTTATTGTTGGCGTGAATGTAATAACCCACCATACTGCCTGCGGGCACTTCATAACGAGTGAAGGCGCCGATGGTCATATTTTCGCCGATGACAGCAATTTGATTTTGTAACTCATCGCCAAGAAGAGCTTCAAGAGCTGCAACATCGGCAGGATTTTTATCCAAAACCAATTGGGAAATGGAACCGGCAAAGGCAATGAATTGTTCACCGCGCGCCACAAAATCTGTTTCGCAGCAAAGGGCAGCCATGGCAAAGCTTTTGCCATCATTGGATTGAGCAACGGTTACCAGACCTTCGGAAGTGGCACGACCCACTTTTTTGGCAGCCTTGGCAATGCCTTTTTGGCGCAACCAATCCAAGGATTTTTCCACGTCGCCGTCATTTTCTTGCAAGGCTTTTTTGCAATCCATCATGCCTGCGCCGGTTTTCTCGCGCAGTTCTTTTACCATAGCGGCACTGATATTAGCCATTGTTGTTGTCTCCTTGCTCACTGCTTTGCGCAGCATTGTCGGCAGCAGCTTCGGTGGCTGCTTCTTCCATGGGAATATCCAATTTGGCAGCTTCCTTCATAAGTTCTGCTTCAGGATCTTTACCGTCTTTATTCATGGCTTCGCCTTCTTG
Organism: uncultured Desulfovibrionaceae bacterium; assembly: GCA_964369825.1. Lineage (GTDB taxonomy): Bacteria > Desulfobacterota > Desulfovibrionia > Desulfovibrionales > Desulfovibrionaceae > CAYJAD01. Next base: position 2,932 of record CAYJHV010000191.1, read on the forward strand.
GCAAGCTTCGGCAAAGGCAGTGACAAAAAGCTTGATGGCACGAATGGCATCATCATTGCCGGGGATAATATAATCAATAACATCGGGATCACAGTTGGTATCGGTAACTGCCACGATGGGAATTCCGAGCTTGCGGCATTCTTTCACGGCAATGTCTTCACGATGTGGGTCAATGATGAAGGCTATTTGTGGCAAACCTTCCATGGTTTTAATACCGCCAAGAGTGAGATTCAATTTATCAAGTTCACGTTGTAATTGAAGAATTTCTTTCTTTTGATAGCGATTAATGGAACCGTCGGCAAACATGCCCTCTAATTTCTTTAAACGATCCACGCTTTTTTGAATGGTGGCAAAGTTTGTCAAAGTGCCGCCCATCCAACGATAGGTTACATGATACTGACCTGCACGTCCGGCTTCGGTGGCCACGGCTTCTTGTGCCTGACGTTTGGTACCGATGAAAAGCACCTTGCCGCCTTTGGACACAACATCAACTACTTTATCGTAAGCTGTGCGAAAAAGTTTGATGGTTTGTTGCAAGTCAATGATATGCACGCCATTACGTGCGCCAAAAATGTAAGGACGCATTTTTGGATTCCAACGACGGGTTTGGTGCCCAAAATGCACACCCGTTTCCAGCATTTGCTTCATGCTGACATAAGCCATAATTTTTTCCTCCAAGGGTTTTTAACAAGGATTATTCGATGATTACACTCAAAATGAACAACCTTGCTTTACTTCCACACGAGACCCGATTTCCTTACACCCTATCAGTTTTTTCAACTTTATATTTTACCTACACAATGTATGCAAAATTATTCAGGGACCCTTAAGGAAGCTGTCCGTGTGTGCTTATTAAGGAATGGGCAAGGTAGCAAAGGAATGTG